>JBDKTK010000447.1:0-11611 GCA_039680225.1 Syntrophaceae bacterium | reverse complement strand
TGACGGGTATGCCCGCGTTGACTATCTTTCTCGTCAGTTCGGCGACTTCCCTGCCGCCCTCGAGCTTCACCGCGTGCGCGCCGGCTTCCTTCATGAACCGCCCCGCATTGCGAAGGCCCTCTTCGATCGAGGCCTGGTACGACATGAACGGCATGTCGCCGATCACCATGGCCCGTTTCACGGCCCGGGAGACCATCTTCGTATGGTGGATCATATCGTCCATGGTAACGGGAAGCGTGCTGTCATAGCCCAGGACGACCATCCCGACCGAGTCGCCGATCAGGATCATGTCTATGCCGGCGTTATCCATTATCGCTGCAGTCGGAAAATCGTAAGCCGTCAGCATGCTGATCTTCTCGCCCTTTTTTTTCATTTCCTTGAGGGCGGCGGTCGTGATCTTGTTCATTTTCCCCTCAGTGCTCATGGGTTTCCTCCTTGAGTAATTTTTTTATTTTTCCGGCCGCGGCCGGGTCCAGTGTCCCTTTTTTAATCCCCACTTCAACTGTCAGTTCCGCCATCGTTCTGTAAAATTCCAGGAGCCGGGGGGATTTTGACCGGAAGGAATTAAGATGGCTCTCGATTGTTTGAACGTCGCCCCTGGCAATCGGGCCGGTGAGCGACTGGACTGTCCCCTTGTCTTCGATATTGCGGATTGTGCCCCTCACGAGGGGCCAGAAGGCATTGAAAGATTCAGACGGGTTAAGGCCGATTTCTTCATACAGGCCCTGGGCCGTGTTCATGAGACAGACGAGATAATTGGATGCTATGCAGGCGGCCGCATGGTAGAGAGGTTTGACGTCCTCGGGTATATAGACGGGCCTGCCGCCGAGGTCGACGGCAACGGCGCCGCACCATTGCCGGAGATGCTCATCGCACGTTATCCCGAACGTGCTCCCGCGCATGTTGCGGATGGCCCCCTCGATATCGGCAAAAGACTGGATGGGATGGATGGCGGCCACGTCAGCCCCGCATTGCCGGGCCGGCGCCAGTACGTCCAGGCCGGCCGCGCCGCTCATGTGGATTACCTTCCTGCCCGGGCCGATTGCGCCGCGCGCTGCGATTTCACTGCAAACGGGAAGGATATTGTCGTCGCTGGTTGTGATGAAGATGCAGTCTGCCTGGGCGGCTGCTTCGGCAAACGATCCGCAGGCGATGCCCCCGGTATAGGGCAGCCCGCGCTGCAGCGAGGATTCGGAACGGCTGGCGACGGCCTGGATATTGTATCCGGCCTGTTTCAGCAAAAAGCCCGCAGCCGTGCCGAGCTTGCCGAGGCCCAGGATCGCTGTCTTTTCCCGTTTCATTTCTGTCCTCATGCGTTGTCTCCCGGCATATTCCGGGACAGAAAAAATAAAAGCCCTCCAGACTGATATCCGGAGGGCCGCAATAAGCGACATGGGCTTGCTTCAGCAATCTCCGTCTCAGTCCGTAACCGGATCCAAGCGGTCAGGTGGCTTAATACCACGCATAATTGAGGTAGTCAAACGAAATAAGATAAAAAAACTAAGTGCAATATTGAGCCAGCGTCCGCCTTTATTCTTTGGTTTAGTTGTGCTATTTCTATGAATCGATACGAAATGGGGCGGACATGATCAGGGCGGATTTACTGGTATTCGATTTCGACGGGACTCTTGTGAATTCGGGAGAGGACCTTGTCATATCCGTCAACCACACTCTCAGGCAACTGGATTTGCCGGCCTGCACGCCCGGAGAGATAATCAGCTTTGTAGGGGACGGGGTGGACAAGCTGATCGAGCGGTCAATCGGGACCAGTCATATGGAAAGGTTCGATGAGGCCCTGCAGATCTTCACGGGCCATTACGCGGGCCAGATGCTGGAGCACACGCGCCTGTACCCGGGCGTCAAGGATGTGCTCGAGCACTTCCGGGACAAGCGAAAGCTCATCATCACCAATAAACGATACCGTTTTACAAAGGCGATTGCCGACGCCCTGGGGATCGCGCCTTATTTCGTCGAAATCATCGGCAGGGACAATTACCCTTACGCCAAACCCGACCCGCGCGTGCTCCGGGACGCAATGGAGCGTTACAATACGGACGGCGGGCGCACGGTCGTGATCGGCGACGGGGTCAACGATATCAATATGGCAAAGCAGGCCGGAGCGCTTGTGTGTGCCTGTCTCAACGGTCTGGGGAGAAGGCAGGAACTGCTCGACTTGGAACCCGATCTCGTCTGCGAAAATCTGCGCGAAATAACAAAGCTGATAATCTGAGGAAAAGGTCTGCCGGAGGATAATTTGAAGGCACTCGGTTTATGCATAGGGGCTTCAACTATATCAGGAGCAGGGGTATGTTCCGAAGGGGGCCGTTATCGGACCCTGGATGTAATCAACCGGGCCCACGACGGGAATCCCCGGGAGGCCCTTCTTAATATTTTAAGCTCGATGGACCTGGGGAGTTATGAGTCCGTCGCCGTCACCGGAAGGAAATTCCGCAATCTCACGAACCTCACTTCCATATCGGAACCGGAAGCAGTCGAAGTCGCGCTTGCGCACCTTTATCCGGATTTGCCCCTCAATGCGGTAATCAGCGCCGGAGGGGAAAATTTCCTGGTTTATGTCCTCGGGAAGGACCGCCGCATTTCTTCCGTGCAGACCGGGAACAAGTGCGCGTCGGGCACCGGGGAATTTTTCCTGCAGCAGATCCGCAGGCTCAAGGTATCGCTGGAAGAGGCCATGCTCCACGCGGAACATGAGACGCCTTTCAAGGTGTCGGGCCGCTGCAGCGTATTCTGCAAGAGCGACTGCACCCATGCCACGAACAAAGGGGTGCCCCGGCAGAGAGTTGTTGCCGGCCTCTGCCGCATGATGGCGGGAAAGGTGATGGAGATTGTCAAGCATCTGCCCCGCCGCGACATGATGATCATCGGGGGCGCCGCCCGCAACAAGGTTATGGTCGACTGCCTGCGCGCGGAGATCGAGAACCTTATGGTCCCGGCCGAGGCAGCTTACTTCGAGGCGCTCGGGTGCGCTCTCTGGGCCTGCAGCAATGAAACAAGGCCGGTGCGGATTGCAGACATATTCAGGAAAGAGACCGAGTCTTTCTTTTATCTCCCGCCCCTTGCCGGTTTTGGCGGCAATGTGGATTTTAAATCGGCGCCGCATTCCAGGTTCGCGCCCGGCGACAAGTGCGTTCTCGGGCTTGATGTCGGTTCCACTACCACCAAGGCTGTCCTGGCCAGGGTATCCGATGATGCGGTGCTCGCCTCTGTGTACCTCAGGACGAATGGAGATCCAGTCAACGCCTCAAGGCAATGCTATGCCGAGATCCTCCAGCAGACAGGCCGGGAGGATGTCAGGATCACCGGGATCGGGGTGACCGGGTCGGGCAGGCAGATTGCGGGCCTTCACGCCATGACGGACGGGATCATCAATGAAATAATCGCCCATGCCGCGGGCGCCGCTTTTTTCAATCCCCATGTCGACACTATATTCGAAATCGGCGGGCAGGACGCGAAATACACCTTCCTGACGGAAGGCGTGCCTTCAGATTACGCCATGAATGACGCCTGCAGCGCCGGGACGGGTTCGTTCCTGGAAGAGGCCGCCAGGGAGAGCCTCGGGATCGAGGTGCACGATATCGGCAATATTGCGGTCCGGGGGACTCGCCCGCCGAACTTCAACGACCAGTGCGCGGCCTTCATCGGCAGCGACATTAAAAATGCCTTCCACGAGGGGATTGAAAAGGAGGATGTCGTGGCCGGGCTGGTATATTCTGTGTGCATGAACTATCTAAACAGGGTCAAGGGCAACAGGCCCGTCGGGAACACGATCTTCATGCAGGGGGGCGTGTGTTACAACCGCGCCGTTCCCATGGCGATGGCCTCGCTTACCGGGAAGCGCATCGTCGTGCCCCCTGACCCGGGACTGACGGGCGCCTTCGGGGTGGCCCTGGAAACTAAAAGACGGATCAACTCGGGCGTCCTCCGGGAACGCGATTTTTCCCTGCGCGCCTTGCGGGACAGGGAACTGGAATACAAACAGCCGTTCATCTGCAACGGAGGGAAGGAAAAGTGCGACCGCAAATGCGAGATTGCCCGGATCGTAATTGAGGGAAAGGTTTACCCTTTCGGGGGCGCGTGCAACAAATGGTACAACATCCGGGCGGAGCGCGAGATCGACGCCGGGAAACTGAATTACGTGGCCCGGCACGAACAGATGGTTTTCACCGGCAATGCTGTTTTCAATGCCCGGCGGCAAACAGTCGGCATCAATAAATCCTTTTTTGTGAACAGCTATTTCCCCCTTTACAATAAATTCTTCTCCGCCCTCGGCTGCAATGTCGTGCTGCCCTCCGCCGCAACCCGGGAAGGCATGGACCGCAAGGGCGCGGCGTTCTGCTACCCGGCGGAGATATCCCATGGCTTCTTCCATGACCTGCTCGGGAAAAAACCGGATGCGATTTTTCTGCCCCAGGTGAAGGGCGTTGCCGTCAGGGACTGCCCGGAGGCGACCAGCGCCTGTCCCGTTTCCCAGGCGGAGCCCTATTATCTGCAGGCGGCATTCAAGGACAACGCGCATTATGCGGGACTCAGGAAAACCCGCAGGATCTTTTCCCCTGCCGTTGACTTTTCCCGGGGGCTGGACGGACCGGAAGAGCAGTTCATCGATATTGCCCGAAGGCTTGGGTATCCGCGGGAGAGGGCGCGGCAGGCTTACCGGGGGGCCGTATCCGCGCAGGAGGACTTTTTTGCCGCATCTCTGAAGATCGGGCATGATTACCTGGAATCGATAGAAAGAGACGGAGACGGCTTCGGGGTCGTCATCCTCGGCAGGCCTTACAACGCCTTTGTCTCCGAGGCCCACATGGGAATCCCGCAGAAATTCGCAACCCGCGGGATACCCGTGATACCGGTGGATTTCCTGCCGGCCGGCGATCCGGAAGCGGCAAGGGACATGTACTGGTCGGCGGGCAAAACGATGCTGCAGGGGGCCGAGTTCATCGGCAGGCACCCCAGGCTGTTCGCGTGCTACATCAGCAATTTTTCCTGCGGCCCTGATTCGTTCATCATCGGCTTCGCCCGGGACCGCATGGGAGGAAAACCCATGCTGGTCCTGGAACTCGACAGCCATGTGGCCGATGCGGGGCTGGAAACCAGGATCGAGGCGTTCATTGATATAATCCGCAATTACCTGCACCTGCAGGATGCGGGTGCGCTTCCGGAAAGAGCGGCGCCCCGGCCCCTGAAAACTCATTACGACCCGGCCCGGGACGTCATCGTGGATTCCCGTGGAACGCCCTATCCCCTGAGCGATCCCCGGGTGCACGTCGTTTTCCCGTCGATGGGGGACCTTCTCAACCAGGCTGCGGCTGCAATCTTCCGGGGCATGGGCGTAAAGGCGACCGCCCTGCCGGCGCCGGACGAGGAAGTCCTGAAACTGGGGAGGGGCAACACGAGTTGCAAGGAATGCCTCCCGCTGCTCCTCACCACGGGCAGCCTTCTCAAGTACCTGCAGGAAAGGGCCGATCCCGACGAACTGCTCGTCTATTTCATGACTACGGCGGGCGGTCCCTGCCGTTTCGGCCAGTATTCGGTTTTCCTCAGGGGCCTCATCGAAAAGCACGGCATCGAGGACACGACCCTGATGTCCATAAGCTCCGATGACAGCTACACCGGCTTCAAGGGCAAGGACGCGATCCTTAAACTGTGGACGGGGATTGTCCTGTCCGATACCATGCAGGACGTCCGGTCTTTCCTCATGGCGAGCGCCGCGGACCGCGAAGGCGCCATGCTGGAGTTCCGCAGGCAATGGGACAGGGTCCTGGAAACCATGGAAAAGGATTACGATCGCCTCATGCCGGCGCTGGAGAGCGTCGTTTCAGGCCTGAGGCGCATAGAATTGAAGAGGACCCTGGCAGATACCCCGGTTGTCCTGCTTACCGGGGAAATTTACGTCCGCAACGACGGCCTTTCCCGCCGCTACATCGTCGAGGAGCTTGCCCGGGAGGGCATTGCCGCCAAAGTCTCCGGGGTCTCCGAATGGGTTTATTACACCGACTGGTGCTATGAACAGACATTAAAGGACGGATACCCGGACCTGAAAAAAAGGCTTGCCCTTCTTTACCGGTCCTATTTTCTCCGGAAATATGAGAAGAAAATAAAGGATTTATGGAAAAAATCGGGACTTGTGCATGCGAAGTCGGATAGAATAAATCATCTGCTGGACCATGTCGGCCACGTTATCAGCCCCGAGCTGAAGGGCGAGGCAATTCTCACCGTCGGCGCCGGCATAACGGAAGTGCTCGACCCGTTCTGCGGGGTGGTTTCGATCGGGCCCTTCGGCTGCATGCCCAACAGGATATCGGAAGCGATATTGTCCAGGGAAATGAACCGGGAAGGCAAAATAGCTTCGGGGACGGCTAAAAGGAACATGAAACCCATCCTGGACAGGTATGAGGAACTGCCCTTCCTGTGTATTGAGAGCGACGGCAACCCCTTTCCCCAGATCATCACCGCCAAGCTGGAGGCATTCATGCTGCAGGCCTGGAGGTTCCACAGGGAGATGTCGGGCAGGTAAAAAATAGGTGGAAAACATTTTAAAAAAGATCGGGAAAACCGTTCAGAGGTTTTCCATGCTGCGGCCCGCGGACCGGGTAATTGTGGCCGTTTCGGGGGGGGCCGATTCGGTTTGCCTGCTTCACTGCCTTTTGGACCTTTCTTCCGGTTACAATCTCCAGTTGCTGGCCGCCCATTTCAATCACAACCTGAGAGGGGCCGAATCCGATGAAGACCAGCATTTTGTCGAGGAACTGTGCCGTCGGCTCGGCGTGGAATTGAGGACGGGTTCCGCCCGGATCAGGGAAATCGCGCAGAAGCGGAAAGGTTCGCTCGAGGAAATCTGCAGGCAGAGCCGCTATGAATTTCTGCTGTCTCTCATGAGGGACGGGGGATTCACTAAAATCGCCCTCGGGCACAATCTCGACGACCAGGCAGAAACGGTCCTCATGAACGTTATCAGGGGCGCCGGGATCGACGGCCTCAAGGGCATTGATCCTGTCCGGGAATTTTATATCCGTCCCCTTCTTGAAATCACAAGGGCGGAAATTATCGGGTTCCTGCAGGAAAGGAAAATTCCTTTCCGCAGCGACAGCTCCAACCTCGACGATTCCTTCCGGCGCAACAGCATCCGCAACAGCCTGATACCCGAAATCAGGGATAAATACAATCCCGCGGTAACGGCAGCCCTGGGGAGGCTTGCCGGCATTGCCCGGATGGAAAACAGCTTCCTCGACAAGATCGCCCGTGAAGCCCTTGACCGTCTCCAGCCAGGGATTAAATTAGAAGAGTTGCGGCGCTATGATCCCGCGATCCGGCATCGCGTCCTCAAAGCGGCCCTGGAAGAACTCTCCCCGGTGCAGGGCGGCATTTCGCATGAACATATTGCCGCGGCCATGGATATAATCAACGGCGATGATCCCGGGGCTTCTGTTTCCCTGCCGTACAGGATTACTGTCCGGCGGGAATATGAATACGTGATTATAGGCCGCCTGGAGGCTGCTGAAAAGAAAGGCCCGGACTATCAATACGTAATAGATGTCCCGGGGGTCCTGAGCGTGAAAGAAACCGGCATGGAATTCAGGTTCGCCCTGGTTGAAGTTTCAAACGTCAGACTTGCTGGCGGCACCGACGGAGAATGGAAGGCGTTCATGGATTACCGCAATGTCGTCCCGCCGCTGGTCTTCAGGAACATGAGGCCGGGCGACCGCATCCAGCCTTTCGGCATGGCAGGGCATAAGAAATTGCAGGATGTGTTCACAGACAGGAAAGTGCCACGCGCCCGCCGGAGGGCCATCCCGGTCCTCGCGGACGCAGAATCGGTCCTGTGGGTCCCCGGTGTAGTCAGGAGCGAAAGGATGAGGCTTGCGCGGGAGACCTCAGACGTACTAAGTGTAGAAAAAATTTGATATATTTTCGCGTATAGGATATAAATCATCGGATATTTTCAGCCTTTGAAGAAGGCGGGAAAGAGACAGGAGAACAATTTGAGCGCATTACAGAAAAATATTGCCCTGTGGTTGGTGATATGTTTGATCTTCATCCTTCTTTATCACCTTTTCAACCAGCCGCGCACGGGCAGGGAAGAGATAATTTTCAGCGATTTCATCGAGCAGGTGGACAAGGGGCAGGTGGCCGAGGTCACCATTCAAGGGGAAAACGTGTACGGCAGCCTGGTCAACGGCAAGACATTCAAGACTTACGCCCCGAAGGAATCCGGACTGGTCCCCAAACTCCAGCAAAAGGGTGTGAAAATCGCGGCGAAGCCTTCAGAGGAATCGCCGTGGTACATGACGGTCCTGGTGTCCTGGTTCCCGACGCTGCTGCTGATCGGGGTGTGGATCTTTTTCATGCGGCAGATGCAGGCGGGCGGCGGGAAAGCCATGTCGTTCGGGAAAAGCCGCGCCCGGCTGATGAGCGACAAGACCAAGAAAGTGACATTTGAGGACGTGGCCGGGATTGAGGAGGCGAAGGCCGAGCTCAAGGAGATCGTGGAATTCCTGAAAGACCCGAAGAAGTTCACCCGCCTCGGCGGAAGGATCCCCAAGGGCGTCCTCCTCGTGGGCGCGCCCGGGACCGGCAAGACGCTGCTGGCGCGGGCCATTGCCGGAGAGGCCAACGTGGCCTTTTTCAGCATCAGCGGATCGGACTTCGTGGAAATGTTCGTCGGCGTCGGCGCCTCCCGTGTGAGGGACCTGTTCAACCAGGGAAAGCGCAACGCTCCCTGCATAATCTTCATTGACGAGATCGATGCCGTCGGACGGCACAGGGGCGCAGGCCTCGGCGGCGGCCATGACGAGCGGGAGCAGACATTGAACCAGCTCCTTGTGGAAATGGACGGTTTTGAATCGAATGACGGAGTCATTCTCGTTTCGGCAACAAACAGGCCGGACGTCCTTGACCCGGCCCTGTTGCGGCCGGGACGCTTTGACAGGCAGGTTGTGGTCCCGCTCCCGGATGTCAAGGGCAGGGAGAAGATATTTGACGTGCATGCCAAAAAGACTCCGCTGTCAAAGGATGTGAATTTCTCCGTGCTGGCCCGGGGGACCCCCGGATTCTCCGGTGCGGACATCGAGAACCTGGTCAACGAAGCGGCCCTTTCCGCTGCGCGGGAAAACCGCGATTCGGTGACCATGCTCGATTTCGAGTTTGCGAAGGACAAAGTCCTGATGGGCAGCGAGCGCAAGAGCATGGTGATCAGCGACCAGGAAAAGAAGATAACCGCTTTTCACGAGTCCGGCCATGCCCTCGTGGCGAAGCTCATTCCGGGGACAGATCCCATTCACAAGATAACCATTATCCCGCGCGGACGGGCCCTCGGCCTCACCCAGCAACTGCCCCAGAACGAGATGCATACCTATCCGCGGGTGTATCTCATGAACAATATCGCAATCCTCCTGGGCGGACGCGCCGCGGAGGAGATTGTCCTTAAGGATTATACTACCGGTTCGGGAAACGACATCGAGCGCGCGACTGACCTCGCGCGAAAGATGGTATGCGAATGGGGCATGAGCGAGCAAATGGGCCCTCTGAGTTACGGGAAAAAAGAGGAGCAGATATTTCTCGGGAGGGAATTTGCCCAGCACAAGGATTACAGCGAAGAGACCGCGGAAAAGATCGACCGCGAAGTTGCCACGATAGTTTCGGAGAACTACGAAAAGGCCAAGGGCCTGCTTTTCTCGAACCTGGAAACCCTGCACCGGCTCGCAAACGAGCTCCTGGAAAAGGAAGTGCTTTCCGCGGAAGAGCTTGACGCCATTATCGGGGTGTCTCCCGCATTAAACCCGGAAACTCAGCCGGAGAAGATTGTTGAAGGCCAGTCAGTGTAATTCTGTTGAACGAAAACTTGAAATATTAAACAGGTGCGCCTCCCGGCGCACCTTAATTTTATCCGGCGGTTGCATCATTTGAACAGTGAGCCGAGAATATTGTTCCTGGCTTCTCCCCAGGAGGCCGTCAAGGAACTGCAGCGGATCGGGGCGGACCCGTACGGCGTTGAATCGATGACGCCCAAAATGTCCCATTTAAATTTCCTTCTCGAAAAGATCGAATGCAGGGCGGCCAATATACTGAAGCAGGAGATGTTATCCATGGGCGGCGACGTTGCCGTGGCCAGGGGTTCCGTTTCCTGCACAATAGAATCCACCGATGCCCTTGTAATCGGCACGCGCAAGCAGATCTTAAAGCTCACTGAAAAACTTTCATCCCAGCCTTTCGGCCTCAAAGAAATCTCAAAAAATATCAGGACAGCCCTCGCAAACCTCGACAAAGAGAACTTCCAGATCAGGACTCCGCGCCGCCTGATCACAATCGGGGAACGCACCCTGGTCATGGGCATTCTCAATGTAACCCCCAATTCATTTTCCGACGGCGGACGCTTTAACCTGCCGGAAGCGGCGGTCGAAAGGGCCTTGAGGATGGAGGACGAGGGGGCCGATATCCTGGATATCGGCGGCGAATCGACCCGCCCGGGGTCCGCGCGAATCCAGGTGGAGGAAGAACTCGACAGGGTCATCCCCGTGCTGGAAAAGCTCGCGGGAAGGATTTCCATCCCCGTATCCGTCGACACCATGAAAGCGGAGGTCGCCGGGCACGCAGTCCGGGCCGGCGCCGAGATCATCAATGACGTAAGCGCGCTGCGCTTCGATCCGGAAATGGCGCGCACCGCCGCCGGACTGGGGGCGCCCGTTGTCCTCATGCATATGCGGGGCGAGCCCGAGACTATGCAGAAGGGCGACCTGTCTTACGTTTCGTTGCGGGGCGAAATCGTCTCTTTCCTGCGGGAGAGAGTCCGGGCGGCAGTTGCGGACGGGATTGATCCCGACAACATAATTATCGACCCGGGATTCGGGTTCGGCAAATCCCTGGAAGACAATTTGAAATTATTGAAGCACCTGCGCGAATTCAAGATACTTGGGAAACCCTTGCTTATCGGCGTTTCCCGCAAGGCCTTTACAGGAAAAGTTACCGGAGCGGAGGATTCCGTCAGGTTGGAGGGGGGAGCCGCAGCCGTGACCGCCGCGGTCCTGAACGGGGCGAACATAATAAGGGTGCACGACGTCAGTTTCATGAAAAAAACGGCCATGATGGCCGATGCGGTCCTGAGGGCCTGATATGACGGCAGCAAAAAAGCAAATCCGGACGGTTTCATCCGGCCCGGGAGCGACGTTCCGGCTGGGCGAACTCATCGGGCGCTGTCTGAAAAAAGGCGACATCCTTGCCCTTTCCGGGGACCTCGGCTCCGGAAAAACATGTTTTACCCAGGGCCTTGCAAAGGGGCTTGACGTACTTGCCGGTTATAATGTAACAAGTCCCACCTTTACATTGCTGAACGAATACCCGGGAAGGGTCAGGCTCTTTCACCTGGACGTATACAGGCTGTCGGGGCCCCGCGATATAGAGGAGATCGGGTACGAGGATTATTTCTATGGCCCGGGGGTGATCGTCATTGAATGGGCCGAGAAGGTCGAGCAGCTCGTCCCCGATTACGGGATCTGGATTTTCTTCAGGCATTTAGATGAAAACACGAGGGAAATAGTTATTTCCGGGCCGGAAATCCGCCTGGAAAAATTTCCCCCGATACCAAGGGAGCTGAAGG
>JBDKTK010000446.1:0-3731 GCA_039680225.1 Syntrophaceae bacterium | reverse complement strand
GCCGAAGCCGCCTTCATGCCCGGCGTTCTGCATGCTGCTTTGGACCTTGTCGTAAGGCATGTCCTCTTTCGTGCCGTCAAGCTTGTTGACGACAACACCCGTCCGGCTGCTCGGGTATTCGCGGACTATCCTGTACTCTCCGGGCGATACCTCCTGAAGTTCCGTCATGACTCCCGCGTCCTTGCGGGCCATGACGTTTTCGCCCTCTTCGTATTGGCCCGTCTTGGGGGCCGGCGGAGGCTGATCGCATCCGGCCAGCAGCGTATTGGCTAAAAAGAAAATCCCGCCCGCCATGATCCTTCCGGCTTTTTGGTGTTTCATCGCCAATACCCCCTAAATCAGCTGGCTGATAATCAGCGAGAGGGAGATGATTATCGCCTGCACGATTATAATGGCCGCGGTATTTTCCGCGCAGATGTCTTCCTCGATTTTTGTCTTCGGCAGGAAGACCAGGTCGGCAACTTTTTCAAAAATGATCAGGGCGGCCATGCCGGTCACGGCGCTCACCCCGAACCAGCCGAGGCTTTCCGCCCAATCCGTGAAATCGCCGGAGATGCTCGACCTCAGGATGAGACTGTACGCCACGAGCAGGCCCGCCACGGTAATCCCCGCGCTCAGGTTCCCTTCAATCATGCATTTGGTCACATTGAAGCGATATACCTTTTGATGGATGTACACCGCCATGATAAGCAGCAGCTGGGCCAGGAAAAAGAAAATTATGGAATAGAATGTCCCGCCGTCCGTGCCCGAGAAGGCCCCGTTGAGCAGGATGCCGGTCGCTATGAAGCTTCCCGCTTCCAGGATGCCGGTCGAGACGTTCCCGGCCTTGATCAGCTCGTTGTTGCGGACGCGGGGGACTATCGCGAAGTCGTTGATGAAATGCGCGATAAAGAAGATTGCCGTCGCGATGGCGCCGTCCAGGAGAAATATCAGGATATCTATCCCGGAGACGTCGTCCGTCATGACGCCGGCCAGCGCAATGCTGATCCCGGTATAAAGGCCGAACCTCCGGAACGCTACGGCCGTGTTATTTTCCTTCTCAACGGCTGCGTCGTCGTCGAATCGGGTCAGTGCGTCGGAGATTTTTTTTGAAAGGAAAAGGAATCCGAAAACGAGAGCTACGTAAAGCAGGATCATCAGATATCTTTCCATTTGTCGAGTCTCCCAGTTCGAATTGTCAAATCAGGTCGCAATATCCGGTTTCAAAACCGGTCACTTGTTTTTCTCGTAAATTAATTTCAGGCCCTCGAGAGTCAGATTATCGTCGACTACATCGATGCTTTTTGCCTGAGGGGAGATGAGCTTGGCAAGGCCTCCCGTGGCGATGACCTTGGGATCGGACTTCGCCTCGGCCTTCATCCTGCCGACTATGCCGTCGACGAGGCCCGCATAACCGTACAGGATGCCCGCCTGCATGCTGCTCACCGTGTCCTTGGCAATCAGGTATTTAGGCCAGCTCAGGTCAATCCTCGGCAGCTTGGAGGCCCTTTCGAAAAGGGCTTCACTGGATATCATTATCCCGGGGGTGATGCAGCCGCCCATATACTCGCCCTTTTTCGAAACGTAATCGAATGTTGTCGCCGTCCCGAAATCGACTATGATCAAATCGCCGCCGTATTTTTCAATTCCCGCTACGGCGTTGACTATGCGGTCCGCCCCGACTTCTTTCGGGTTGTCGTAGAAAATAGGCATCCCGGTCTTGATGCCGGGACCGACTATCAGCGGTTTTATGTTGAAATATTTTTCGCACAGCGGCTCGAGGATGTTGAGCATGGGGGGAACAACGCAGGAAATACTGATGCTTTTAACCTGGCGCGATCTGAAATTGCCCGTCTTGTAAAGGTTCAGGATGAGCATGCCGTATTCATCCATCGTGTGGTCAACTACCGTCCTGATCCTCCAGTTGTGGGTGAGCTTGTCGCCGTCATATATTCCGATGACGGTGTTTGTATTTCCGACGTCGATTACCAGAAGCATAAACCTCCTACTTTCCGGCGAGAGTAATTTCCCCCGCTGACAACCTTTTTGTTTTTCCGTCCACGATGCAAAGCAGCGCCCCGTCATGGTCCATCCCGGCCACCCGGCCTTTCACAGTGCCGCCCTGCGATGTATAGCTGATCTCTTTTCCCGCCATCCCCGAGCACTCCAGCCACTTTTCCCGGACCGGCGCAAAACCCGAACGGCGATGAATCAGGTACCACTTTTCAAAGGATTCGTACAGCCGGGCGGCAACTTCCTCCCGGATGAAATCCTGCCCGGTCTCCATCTTCAGGGATGTCGCGATATCGCGCAGTCCCTCGTCCAGGTCCGCTTCCTCCATGTTGACATTAATGCCGATGCCGACGACGATATACTCGATTTTTACTGCCGAACTGCGCGACTCGGCAAGGATGCCGCATATTTTGCGCCCCCCGATCAGGACATCGTTGGGCCATTTCAGGGAAACACGGCCGGGACAATACCCTTCCAGCAGCTCGGCAACCGCCACGCCCGCCACAATAGTCACCTGGGGCGAGAGGGAAAGTTGCATATCCGGCCTGAGGACCACCGTGGTATAGATGTTCTTTCCGGGAGGGGAAAACCAGGAACGGCTCATCCGGCCTTTTCCCCCGGTCTGGCACTCCGCCACGACGGCCGTCCCTTCCGGCGCCCCTTTAAAGGCCAGGCTGAGCGCTTGATTGTTGGTGGATACCGTCTCTTCAAGGAGCTGAACCTGCCTGCCGAAAATGGAGCATGACAGGAATGATTTCAGGAGTTCTTCATTAAAAAGCATTTAAATTTTGCTTAAACCTCTACTTTACAAAACAGCCATTAAGTACTGACAATTTTTTATTTTATTCTCTTGACCAGCAGGGATATGTCTGCTGCTTTCACCGAATGCGTAAGCGCTCCCACGGAAATCAGGTCGACACCGGTGAGAGCGACCTCCCTGACATTGGCAAGGCTGATATTGCCCGATGCTTCCACCAGGGCCTTTCCGGCTATGAGGGAAACCGCCTGCTTCATCTGGTCGATTCCCATGTTGTCCAGCATGATTATATCGGCCCCGGCGGCAATTGCCTCCCCGGCCTCGTCCAGGTTCTTCACTTCCACTTCGATTTTTACGGTATGTGGAATGTTGCGCCGGGCGCGGCTTATTGCTGCTGCTATCCCGCCGGCCGCCTCGATGTGATTGTCCTTTATGAGGACACCGTCGTAAAGGCCAAAGCGGTGGTTGCTGCCTCCCCCGGCCACAACCGCATATTTGTCCAGGTTCCTCAATCCCGGCGCCGTCTTCCTGGTGTCGACAACTTTTGCTTTCGTGCCTTTGACTGCTTCGGCAAAGCTGCGGGCCGCCGTTGCTATGCCGCACATGCGCTGGAAGAAATTGAGTGCGACCCGCTCGGCTTTGAGAATGCTGCTGAGGCTTCCGGATATTTCCGCCAGGGTTTCGCCCGGCGCGGCTGTCTGCCCGTCCCGGAAATTGCCGGAAAAAGTGAGGGACTCATCGACAAAATGGAATACGGCCTTGAACACGTCCATGCCGGCAACGACAAGACCGCTCTTGGCAATCGCGGCCGCCCTGCCGATTTCGCTGCCGGCCAAGGTCGATTGCGTGGTCAGGTCACCCGGTCCGATGTCCTCGTCGAGGGCGGCGACGATCAGTTTCTTTACTTGAAAGAGTTCTATCACGAATCAGACTGCTATCTTCTTGAGCCTTTCGAGAGCGCCGTTGAGGATCTCCAGCTTTG
>JBDKTK010000445.1:0-8350 GCA_039680225.1 Syntrophaceae bacterium | reverse complement strand
TCACGTTGGGCGGGTAAAAGTGCCCCAGCCCGTGCAGGTACAGCATCAGACCAGCTCCCTTCCGATAATCATGTTCTGGACCTCGCGCACGCCCTCGTAGATGTCGATGATATGGGCGTCGCGGGCGAGTTTCGATATCTCGTATTCCGTCGTGAAGCCGTAGCCGCCGTGCAGGTGCAGGCCTTCAGTCGTGCAGAAGATGGCGGATTCCGCGGCCATGTTCTTGGCAAGGGAGGCGTAGATCCCCCGGTCGGGGGCTTTTTGCTCGACCATGACCGCGGCCTTCAGGAGCGCCATCTCGGCGAGCTCCACTTTTTTCCACATCTGCACCAGCATGTCCCTGGCAACCGGCAGGTCGCAGATCCTCTGCCCGAACTGCTTGCGCTCTTTGGTGTATTCAAGCGTAACGTCCAGGGCGCGCCTGGCAAGGCCCACGCCGATTGCCGCAACCATGGGCCGCGCGAACTCGAGCACGTCAACAATGTACTTGAAACCCAGCCGCCGGTCGCCGATGATCTGGTCGTCGTTGATGACCACGTCTTCGAAAGTGATCCCGGCCGTGTTCGACAATCTCTGTCCCAGTTTGTCTTCCGGCTTGCCGATCTGGATGCTGCCGCCGTCCGGCATCTCGAAGCTCCTTCCGGATTCGACCGGGCCTGAGACATCCGGGAGGCTGGGGATGACCAGGCAGGAGATGAGATTGCCCGAGGGCTTGCCCACCTTGCAGAAGACGGTCAGCTGGGCTGCATAGGAGGCATTGGTGATGAAGCACTTGGAGCCGTTGAGCACGTATTTGCCGTTTTCGGCCTTTCTTATAAAGCTCGTCATGGAGGAATTGTCGGAACCCGCTCCGGGCTCGGTCAGGCAGAACGAAGCCAGCAGCGGCGCATCCACAAAGGGTTTGAGGAATCTTTGCTTTTGCTCATCCGAACCGTGCTGGGCTATGACCACATTGGCCAGGTCGTTGCACATCGCCGAGGTCGAGATGCCCGTATCGCCGTACGAGAGTTCCTTGATGATGAGAGCTGTGGACACAGCGTCGATTTCGAAGCCTTTGACCGCTTCGGGGATGCTCAGGTTGAGGATCCCCATCTCCCACGCCTTTTTTATCAAACCGACCGGGAATTTGTGCGCTTTCTCCAGTTCCAGGACCTTGGGCAGGACATCGCTTTTCACAAACCTCTGCACGGTCTGCACATACATCTGCTGGTTGTCGTTCAGGCTAAAATCCATATCAAATCAAATTTCCTTCCTAAAAATTTCCCTCTACCCCCAGTGGAAGAGGGCGTGTGGTGAGGGGGCTACAAAAAAAGGTCCAGGCTTTTCTCCCGAACCTATGATGTTGAAATGATTCAGACGTGTTAATTGCTGTCGCCGAAGATCCGCGCCGCGCCGGCGAAAGTCGTTACCGACGAGCACTGCACCCCGATGGTCTTGAAGAATTCCCTCAGGGGGCGGTTGGGGCCGATTTCATAGATGACACCGGCGCACGCGGCCAGCGCATGCATGTTGTCCTTCCATTTGACCGTGCTGCTCAACTGGGCGACAAGCCTGCTTTCAATCTCGTCAACGTTGTCTGAATGGAACGACCCGGTGAAATTGGAAGTGACCCTGGCAGCCTCTTCCGGTTTGAGGTTCCTTCTCGCCGTCGCCAGCGTGTCTTCGAAAGGGTCCTCGATCCGGCTCATGAAGCGGCTGTGAAAAGGCGCGCTGACGTTGAGCGGAACAAACCTGAAGGGCTTCTCAGCGAGATCGGCTGCAATCCTGTCCCTGGCCTCGGGCATGGCCGTCCGGACTCCGCTCAACACGATCTGGTCGGCGGAATTGATATTCGCCAAGTCTATCGGCAAATCGGAAATTGATTCTCTCATTCTGTCCGCGTCCAGGTCTTTGGCAATGCAGGCGGCCATCCCGCCCACGCCGACAGGCACCGCTTCCTGCATGAGCCTTCCCCGGAGGTGCACTATTTTAAGCACGTCCCGGAGCGGCAGCGCCCCCGAAGCTACAAGGGCCGTGTACTCGCCGAGACTGTGCCCCCCAAAGCAGTCGGGAGAGAGTTCATAAAGTGAATAGAGGGCGCGGAGCATGGCGATTTCGGTGGTCAGGATACAGGGTTGCGCATATTCAGTCAGATTGAGCTTTTCGTCGTCCGTGAAGCACAGGGCGGCTACATCCATCCCGAGCGCATCGGAGGCTTCTTCGTAAACGCGCCGGGCTGCCGGCGCCTGTTCGTAAAAGTCCTTGCCCATTCCCGGTCTCTGGGAACCTTGTCCGGGAAAAACAACCGCAATCTTCTGATCCATTCCAGGCCTCTTTCGAAATAGAAATCGAAGATTGCATGAGCATTAAACATGCCAGCGGAGCAAAATTCCGGCACAATATTAATTTTCAAATACATATCAGGGACATACAGGCATTTGCTTCCGGGCGGAAATGTTTATATCGGTTTCAGGCGGAGATTACAAGCGGCTTGTTGCGTATAGGAATGTACGCACTGCGAAGTCCGTTACGCATCTGAATTTTTAAAAAAGGCCGGCAATTGCCGGCCCGGAGCATACTTTTAAAATCTTTAAGTTACTTCCCCTCCATGCCCTCGATGAGGGCCATTACATTAAACCCGAGGACCTTGTGGTTGTAGCCGCCCTCCAGGATTGCAAAGTACCCGCGCCCGTTTTTCGCGCACGATTCCCTTACGATCCGGCCGATCTCGCGGTAGTCGGAGGTGGACAATACCTGGCCCCAATCCTCCTTATGGTTGTCGAAACCCGCGGAAATGCCTATCACGTCCGCATCGTCGGGGATGCTCTTTTTAACCTGGTCGAGATACATTTCGGGAACGCTCGATGACGGATTGATAATGGTGACATAACCTTTTGTCGAAAGTATGTTGACGGTTCCGTCCCCGAAGTGCAGGTCGATATCGATGATGTGGGCCTTCCTGATCTTTCCCTCGCTTTTAAGCTTCTCGACGGGTCTGGCCATGTTGTTGAAGTAGCAGAATCCCCAGGAGCTGTTGGGCGAGGCATGGTGCCCCGGAGGCCGGATAAGGCCGAAACACGGCTCTTTCATCCCGATTTCGGCTGCCTGGACGGCCCCGCCTGCCGCAAGCGCGGCAATGTCGTAAATGCCCATCCGCCGGACATCCTCAATGTGGAACTTTGTATGGCAGGCCGCAATATCCTCTTCAGCGGCGGGCTCGGCCTTCACAATGGTTACTTTGTCCCGGATAACATCCATGACCGCCTCCATCCTTCCCTGGGCGGCGGCGGGGTCGAAGGTATAACTCTGGTAAAAAGCATCATTGAATATTACTTTCAAAGTCCCCCTCCTTTAAAGAGCAAGTGCTTTTTTATACATCAACGAACGCGTATGTACAAAACATAATTTCAGCAAAAAAAGCCCGCAGCCCGACGCAGTCTCAGGAAATCACAGCTTCAAAATAAGGTTATTCTCGATGGCGGGGCCGGTAAACCTTTTTTAACATGGAGAAAAAGCAATGAGGAGGTGAATACTTCATGGTTGATGAAACAAGGGTTTCCCGGGAATACGATTACAGGGCCGGTGGCACTGATGTGTACGGCAGTATTGTCAAAAGGACTTCCTGGGGGGCGATTTTTGCCGGCATGGTTGTGGCCCTTGTCGTCGAGCTGGCGTTAAACGTCCTGGGCCTCGGGATAGGCCTGGGAGTGGTCAATCCCGCAACCGAGCAAACGCCTTTTGCCGGGGTGGGGATTGGGGCAGGCATCTGGTTCGTGATCAGCACCATAATCGCGCTCTTTGCCGGGGGCTGGGTGGCGGGCAGATTGTCCGGATTCCCCAGGACCCTGACCGGGACTCTGCATGGGCTTGTTGTGTGGGGGCTGGTAACATTACTTTCGTTTTATTTTATGACTACGGCAGTGGGCATGCTTATCAGCGGGGTCGCGGGCGTAATCGGGCGGAGCCTGTCGCTGGTGGCTTCAGGCATACAGACCGTAGCGCCCCAGGCGATGCAGCAGGACCAGCAGGAAGCGCAACAGCGCGGCGTCACTCTCGACACAATTACCCAGCAGGGCAGGCAATTGCTGGGCCAGGGAGGGGCCGTAACCGAGCAGCAGAACCAGGAACTGGGCCAGGCGCTCCAGAGGCTCTTTGCCAACCCGCAGCAGCCGAGCGCCCAGGACCGTGAGACAGTTGTGAGCATTCTCGTCCAGAGGTCCAACATGAGCCGTCCCGATGCGGAAGCCAGGGTCGACCAGTGGATTAACCAGTATTATCAGGCAAGGCAGGGCGCCCTGCAGACAACTGAGCAGGCATTCGGCGCGATGTCCAAAGCCGCCATCTGGGCCTTTATCGGAATGATCCTGGGGGCAATTGCCGCCGGATTCGGAGGGGCCCTGGGCTCTCCCAGGGAACCGTTGCCGCTTGCCAGATGAGACCGGACAAGCCGGGGGGGCGGCGCCGCTGCCCCTCTTTTTGCTCATACGTATGTTTTACCATACAATCAACTCCGGACGGGCCTTCCCGATCGCGTTCAAATAAGCGGGATATCGCGGCAAAATAATGCATTCTGCTTTAATCCTTGCCGCCCCTGCATTTGAACGTTTTCAACGGATTTTTCAACGCTGCAGGACGCTAAGGAATTTCCTTAGCGATTTTAAGGTTTATAGATAAGTAAAATCAGGTATTCCCGTATAGTAACTTATCTTTGATTGTTATATTCAAATACCCTCTTGAGAAACTCCCTGAATTGCGGGCTGGAACTGAAATCATTTTTTTGGGATGACCTGAAATGCTTGGCCGCAAAACCGCTCAAAACGAAATCACAATCCTGGTCGCCGGACATCAGGTCAAAACCGTTCCTTTCCGGACCGGGAAGGGCATGCGGAGATGACCCATGGCTAGAATACGAATACTGATAGCCGACGACCACCCTGTAGTCCGCAAAGGCCTGAAGGATATCCTATCGAGCGCCGTGGGGGCGATAGAATTCGGAGAGGCCGAAGACGCCCAGCAGACCATATCCGAATCAAAAAAGACCAACTGGGACCTTATCCTGCTGGATTTGTCGATGCCCGGCAAAAGCGGTCTCGATACCCTCAGGCAAATCAGGCAGAGCAATCCGAAGTCCCCCATCCTGGTGCTCAGCATGCACTCCGAAAGCCAGTTTGCCCTGCGCGCCATCAGGGCCGGCGCTTCGAGTTATATCTGCAAGGACGCGGACCTCGAAGAATTGCTCAAGGCCATAAGGGCGCTGCTTGGAGGCGGCAAGTATATCAGCCGGACGCTCGCCGAACGGATAGCCGATCACCTGGACAGCAATATCCAGAAGCAGCCCCATGAGAACCTCACAGACAGGGAGTACCAGATCATGTGCATGCTCGCTTCCGGGAAAAAGCTCAAGGACATATCAAAGTCAATGTCCCTGAGCATTAAGACAATCAGCATCTGCCGGCAGCGCATCCTGGAAAAAATGAACGTCAGGGGCAACAACGAACTGACGCAATATTCGATCCAGAACCGCCTGATAGGATAAATCATGGAACAAAGAGACGCCGCAAACAAAAGCAACAAATCCTTCGTGACTGTTCGGGATTACGAAAGTTGCGGGACTGAAAGGCATATCGCCAGGCTTATATACGGAATTGTCCTGTTTGCTTTTTTTTACTTCGGGATGGGAGCGATCATTTTCGTCTTTTTCCGTTAACTTTTGAGAGAACCGGGATTCCACATGGCAACTAAAATTCTGCTGGCGGACGATCACAAGATCGTCCGGGACGGGCTGCGGATGCTTTTTGAGAATGAGACGGGCCTGGAGGTGATCGGCGAAGCCGGCAACGGCTGGGAGACACTCAAGCTGGCCCACAAGCTCAATCCCGACGTGGTCATCATGGATATCACCATGCCGGGGCTCAACGGCATCGACACCACCCAGAGGATAACCAACGAGATGCCCGGCGTCAAAGTCATTGCGCTTTCCATGCACTCGGACCGGAGGTTTGTTTCCGGCATGCTGGAAGCGGGCGCGTCCGGTTACCTCCTGAAAGACTGCGCGATCGAAGAGCTGGCTGCCGCGGTCAGGGCCGTTTCGCTCAACCAGACATACCTGAGCCCCCGGATAGCCGACATCGTCGTCAAAAACTACATCAATAAAGCGGGCAGGAACAAATCGGAGCTTTTCCCCTCCCTTACCAACAGGGAAAGGGAAATCCTCCAGCTCCTTGCGGAAGGCAGATCCGCGCGGCAGATCGCCGGGTTCCTGCACGTCAGCATAAAAACGGTCGAGACTCACCGCAGGAACATAATGTTCAAGCTCGATCTCGGCAGCACGGCGGAGCTGATCAAGTACGCGATTAATGAAGGTCTCATTGTGCTCGAAAGCTAACAGGAGGGAGGTGGCGGGATGAAAGACTTGATTAGGATTATGGCAAAATCTCTTGTGGATAAGCCCGAACAGGTAAATGTCAAAGAGATTACAGGCGAACAGGCGATGATATTCGAGCTGCGGGTTTCCAAGGACGACGTGGGAAAGATTATCGGAAAGCAAGGCGCCACGGTGAAAGCGATGAGGACTATCCTGAGCGCCGCCTCGGCAAAGAACAGAAGAAGGAGCACGCTGGAAATAATCGAATAAAAATACCCGAAGGGAGATATGGTTATGAAGATATGCACGAAGTGCGGAATGCGCAAAAAAGAAACCGCATTTTATAAGAACATCCGGACCAGGAGCGGTTTGCGGAGCGAGTGCAAGGACTGCTCCAAGGACATGACCCGCATGTACAGGATAAAAATGAGGTCGTCCAATGCGCCCCGGAACGCCAGCGAACTCGTCAGGAATCTCGGCGAGATGAGAGACCTGTGCGAAAATCTCCTCTTCCGGGTAAAGGAAGCCGTCCGGGACGCAAAGAGACCGTCATAGGGCCTGATCCTTTCAGTTTCCGCATTTAACCAGCCTATGTGTTCCTCGATCAATGCAGGTGCTGCTGCGAAGCGGCGCCTGCTTATTTTTGATAAGTCAAAAAAATCAGCTGAAAGCAATTTTAAACTTTTTCGGGGAACCATACTTACACTTCGACCTTAGTCCAGCCTCTTGCGGAAGCGCTTGACCGCGCCGGCGAAGACGGCAACGCCCATGATTGTCAGCGCGGCGAACTGGCCCCAGAAGACTTCCAGCCCGACGCCTTTGAGGAATATGTCCCGAATTACCACCAGCATGTATCTCAGCGGGTTGAGGTAGGTGAGCCACTGGACAATCTCCGGCATGTTCGCGATCGGGAAGACAAAACCGCTCAGCATGAAGAAGGGCAGGATGAAAAAGAAGGTCGTCATCATCGCCTGCTGCTGGGTGGAGGAGATAGTCGAAATGAAAAGCCCGATGCCCAGCGTGCTCAGCAGGAACAGGCAGGTCGCAGCCAGCAGCAGCAGCGGGCTGCCGTTCATCGGCAGCTCAAACCAGAAGATTGCAAATATGGCGACGAAGACCATCTGGACCAGCGAGATTATCGCGTAGGGGATGGTTTTCCCGAGTATCAATTCCGCGGGTTTCATCGGCGTGACTATGAGCTGCTCCATGGTCCCCCCCTCGCGCTCCTTGATGATGGCCATGGACGTGAACAGCAGTGAATTGATCATTATCAGGACCGCAACTATGCCCGGCACGTAAAAATTGCGGCTGTCGAGGTTGGGGTTGTACCAGGTCCGGATCCGGGCATCGACCTGCCCGAACGCGATCTTCTGAGGGTAGAGCTCCGCCATGAACTGCCGGTTGAGCCTCTCCATGACCTGGAGGGAATAGGCGATCCGCACCGAGGCCATATTGCTCATGCTGCCGTCCGCGATTATCTGCACTTTCCCCGTCTCGCCCTTCCTGACCCTCCGGGCAAAGTCCGGCCCGATCTTGACCGCCAGGTTAACCTTGCGGCGCAGCAGCAGGTCGTCCATCTGGTCCGATGTTGCGGGAGAGCTCACTATGTGGAATATGCCCGTATTGAATGAATCCGCCACCCTTCTGCTTTCCGGCGTCCTTGACTGGTCAAGCAATGCAACCGTTACGTTGCGGACGTCGGTCGACACCACGTACCCGAAAACTATCAACTGGAGCAGGGGCGAAAGGATCAGCAGCCTCAAGTTTTTTTTGTCCCGGAAGAGCTGGATGAATTCTTTCCGGACGAGTTCGCGCACCCTGAGGAAATTCATTTACATCCCCTCCTTCTTCAGCCGGGCGACGTTCAGGGCCGCAAGCGACGCGAACATCGCGAGGAGCACCAGGTAGTCCCGCCACAAATAATCGAGGCCGATTCCCCTGAGGTATATGCCATTGAGGATGTCTATATAGTAAGTTGCCGGAATGATCATTGTGACTGCCTGCAGC
>JBDKTK010000444.1:0-1917 GCA_039680225.1 Syntrophaceae bacterium | reverse complement strand
CCATCTAGTACACGACGCTGACCCTATCTATACTAAGGGCTGAGCGTAATTCATGGGGTGTCATCTTATGAAGATCCAGCTGGCAGTTTATTCGGGAGAGATACAATGGTTTCGCTTGGGAGAACGGCTCATCATAGACGAAGAGGATCGAGCCCTCGATGACCTGATTAGCATCTCCTTTCATAACGTGGAAACACTTGCCGGAGTGGTTCAGGAAAAACCCATAGATGAAAAGCAGCAAATACCTGTATTGAGAACCTTGCTGGATACCCTTGAGGACCGATACGAGCAGCTCTACATCTCAGATGCCCATGGTGACTATTTCAATGCAAACGGCCAGAAGGATAATATTTATGACAGGGGATATTTCCATGAAGTTATGGAAGGGAATACCGTCATTAGCGAGCCTATCGTCAACAAATCTACAAAAAACCCCATTATTGCTGTTGCAACGCCCATCATGCAAGGTGGTCGGGTCATTGGTCTTTTTGGAGCGACAATCCCCATCGGTTCCAGTTTCAACGGGCTGCGCTACCTGCCAATTGGTGCTGATGGAAAACGAGTCGGCCAGAAACATAGGGGCAGAAGGCGTACCAAGAGCGAAAGCATTAAAGGGTGCTTCAGGTACGCTGCCTGAACCGATGCCGGACCGAACCTGTCGTGACTGTTCCTGCCTCCTCTTTCTCTTGTAGACAACATGCTACCCGGCCTGCCGTCCCGAAAAAAAAAAGTGGGTGCGACAGCCACCCACAAATATTGATCACCCGGCTTTGACCAACGAGGTATTCGAGGTCATAACGGGCCCAGTCCGTCGATGGCCCGGCGCAGGGTCTGCGCGCTTTCTATCAGGGCCGATCGTTCCCGGCCGTTTAGGGGCAGCGGCAGACTTGCCAGTACGCCCTGCCCGCCCAGGATATGGGGCCGTGAAAGAGTTACGTCGGAGATGCCTTCGCAATCGGACATGAAGGCGCAGACCGTGAGTATGGCCCTGTGATCGTGAAGGATCACATCGATAATATGGGCGAGCGCACTGCCGATCCCGTAGTAGGTCGCTCCTTTGCCGGAGATAATATGGTATGCGGCCCGTCTGACATCCTCGCCCATTTTCTCTTTCTGCGACTCGTCAAGTTTTTTTCCGAGAAGACGGCAGATCTCATCGATTGTCAACCCCCCTACCCTTGCAAGCGACCAGGCCATTACTTCCGAGTCGCCATGTTCTCCAACGACGTAGGCATGGACGTAATTGCTGTCAATATCAAGGAACTGACCGAGAAGGGTCCTGAAACGGGCGGTATCGAGGACCGTGCCGGTCCCGATTACTCGTGACGAAGGTACGCCCAATCCCTTGGCTATCCGGCTTGCAACGTGGGTCATCACATCCACGGGATTCGTGGTGACCACCAGGACCGAACCGGGCGCATGCTCAAGTATCGCCGGGATAACATCCCGAAATATGGCGGCATTGTCAGCCGTCAGGTCAAGGCGTGACTGTACCTCAAGCCTGCTTCTTCCAGCCGCTACGATGACGGCGGAACTGCATTCGAGATCGGCATAGTCGCCCTGCCGTATGACACCGGAATGGCCGAAAGGAACGGCGTGGAGGATGTCGGCTGCCTCCGCCCGCGCACGAATCGTATTCTTGTCGACGAGGATGATCTCCGTCCCAAAACCTTTCATAACGATTGTGTAAGCCGCGGTAGAGCCCACAAGGCCCGCACCGATAATCCCTATCTTCATGGTCCCGTCCCCTCCATCCATGCTTTGCTTTTTATGATCAATATCGGAAGACAGCTGCCGGCGACGGCACCCCGGGTACCGATCCGGGTGCAATATCATAAACAGCGCCGCCCTTCAGGTATGTGTACGCGCAGGCAAGGTCCAGAAGGTCTTCGTCATCCCCCGAACGGCTTTCGTGCA
>JBDKTK010000443.1:0-2523 GCA_039680225.1 Syntrophaceae bacterium | reverse complement strand
ATGCGGACATAGGCTTTGATGCCCGGGGCCGCCCGGCGGAAGCTGCTCAGGACGGAAGGCAGGATGTACGTGGCCGGGATCGTGCTGGCGCTGATATAGATGTTGCCGTCCTCGTTGAGCCTGCTGTTGATGATCTTCTCCCTGGCCTCATCCCTCAGCTTGAGGATTCGTCTGGCGTAATCATAAAGCAGCCTGCCCTCCCGGGTGAGCGAAATGCCGGAATAGCCCCGCTCCGCAACCCTGAAGCCGATTGCATCTTCGAGGTTCTTGATATGCTTGGTCAGGGCCGGCTGCGTCAGGTTCATGCTCTTCGCGGCCCTGCTGAAGCTCCTCATTTCGATGACGCGCACGAGCGCGTCCATCTGCTGGATTGTTATGTTCCGGAAACGGTCCTGGGGCATTAAGATCTTTCCCTGTCGGATTTACCTGAGCTTTTGAATGGCGGATTTATAGCATTAATTCGGGTAATAATTCAAGCCGCATCATAACTTTTATGAATTTGACTTATTACCGTTCGTATGTATTCATAGGCAATGACTTCTTTGACCGGGGAATTTGAGAATGGTTAAAGTTACTTTTTTGTTTGCTTGTTTCACTCCCTTAATTTGAGGCGCAGCAGGGGACCCGGGCGGTCCTCCTGAAAACGCCATGCAGTCTCGCCAAACCTGACCTGTCAGCCTTGGTCATTCCGCGGGGACGCGGCATGGCATATAAGAGGCGGATGTGGTCGTTCAGTCTTGCAAAAATTCAGCTGACTCAAGCAGGCTCGGAAATTATTTGCGGCAGAAGATTTTCCATCCCTGGCCCTGCCGGATTGTCCGGTTTGCCCTGGCCGGCATATTCATCTACGCCGGAATGATCAAGCTCTTCGACCCCAGGGCTTTCGCAGCGATAATCTCGGCTTATGACCTCGTGCCTGAAGCGCTTCTCCCAGTCGTCGCCGTAGGCCTGCCGCTCCTGGAAGTGATTGCCGGCCTCGCCCTTGTCCTTGATCGCCCCTGGGGGCTCTATACTGTTGCGGGTCTCCTGGCCATGTTTGTTTTCGTGCTCGGCTACGGCATTTTTCTGGAACTGGATGTCGATTGCGGATGTTTCGGGGCAGAGGAATTGAACAGGCAGGCGGGACTGCGGACGGCTTTTTACCGTGACTTGTTCTTTCTCGGCCTGGTTGTGCCGTACCTGTGCCTTTCGCGCCGGTTCCGGTCGCTTCCCGGGGACAGTGACGGAACTCAGTGAAAATTATTTTGAAATCCAAGCAGGCATGTTGCTGCTGTTACAATTAAGAAAGGAGATTGATGAGCATGAAATTTCAGAGATTATGGAGTGTATTTGTTGCGGTGCTGCTGGTGTTGGGAATGGCCGGAGGGGCACTTGCCGCCTGGGGGGCAAAGGAACTGGATACGGAGAAGACCGCCGTGGCCTTCGCCAGGGAAGTGGAGCGCGGGGGATACAAGATCGTTTCCACCCAGGAGCTCAAGGGCTGGATTGACCAGAAGGAGCCCATGCTGATCGTGGACACAATGCCGTATGAAGCCAGCTACAAGAAGCAGCACATCCCCGGGGCCGTCCAGATGGAGTTCCCGATTCCCGAATTGACGACGCTTGACGCCAAATCCAGGGCCGCCCTGGAGAAACTCCTGGGGCCGGACAAAAACCGGCTGATCGTGTTCTACTGCGGTTTTACGAAATGCACCCGGAGCCACAACGGGGCCATGTGGGCCGTGAAACTTGGCTATAAGAACGTGTACCGCCAGCCCGGCGGAATCAAGGCCTGGGACGAGGCGGATTATCCCATTGAAAAGGTTAAGTAAAGAATGAACGATTTTGACCGGCGGATACTCGCTGCCGCACCTGAAGTTTTATCGTGTAAAGGCATTAACCGGGTCCAGGTAAACCTGGGAAGGCATTGCAATTTATCATGCAGCCATTGTCACCTGGAGTGCTCTCCCCTCCGGCAGGAGTTCATGACTGAATCAGTAATGGATAAAATCCTGGTCTTTCTCGGCCGGGAAAGGGTTCAACTCGTTGACATAACCGGGGGCGCCCCGGAACTTCATCCTCGTTTCCGCGATTTTGCCGCGGGGGTTTGCGGGACAGGGAACCCCGTCCAGGTGCGTACAAACCTGGTCGCCCTCGTCGACCAGGGGATTGGTCAATATGTGAGGTTCTTCCGCGAAAGGCAAATAAGCCTCGTTGCTTCACTGCCCTGTTACACGCAGGAGAATATCGACGCGCAGCGGGGCAAAGGCGTTTATGACAGATGCATCGAGGCAATCCGCTGTCTGAATCAGTTCGGCTATGGTGTCGAGGGGGGCTTGGGGCTGACCCTGGTTTATAACCCGGGCGGTCCTTTCCTGCCCCCTCCTCAAGAGATGCTCGAGGCCGATTACAGGGAAGAGCTGAGCAGGCGCTGCGGGATTTCCTTCTCCCGCCTTATAGTCCTTTCCAATATGCCGATTGGAAGGTTCCGGGAACAGCTTGCCAGACAAAGGGAACTGAAACAATATTTCCGGACGCTCATCG
>JBDKTK010000442.1:0-3646 GCA_039680225.1 Syntrophaceae bacterium | reverse complement strand
GAAAGAATTGATGCTCAAATTCTATTCAAACCTCAGGAAGATGGACAAGGACGAGGCGCTCAGGCAGGCGCAGCTCCAGACCAGGAAGAAATACCCCCACCCGTTCCACTGGGCGGCCTTCCAGCTTACGGGGAATGTGAGGTGAGAGGGGTGGTCGCTTTTTCGACAGGCCCAGTGACTGGAATTTGTTTATAGAGAGAACAAAAAATCGCTCGTTGAGCTTGTCGAAACGAGCGTAGGATGATCTCTTTTCATAAGAACCTTCGCGATTTTTATCCTGAGCGTGTCGAAACTTTCAGGACCTCGCAATATACAAGTTGCAATTTCCGGTCATAGAGGATAGGTATTTGGCGCTCTGATGATCGGGTAACCGGCTTCAAAAGAGAGATAGATTGAATGGTGGAATATCAGGTATCCAGCCTGGGGTTGGATGCCTTTTTTATTCGCATGAATGTCAGAAAGCGTCTGAAAGTGTCTGAAATACCCGGCAATCAATACAAATCTGAATCCGGCTCGGTCCGCGAGATGGTGGCTGTCGCTTTGCCGATGGTTGTTTCGCTCAGCTGCGACACGCTGATGATCTTCACGGACAGGCTGTTCCTGGCAAAGCTCTCGCCCGAGGCAATGAATGCCGCCATGGGCGGCGGTATTGCCTCTTTTCAGTGCATGAGCTTTTTCGTGGGGCTGATCGGATACACCACGGCCCTGGTCGCCCAGCAGTACGGGGCAGGCGAGCGGGCCAGGGCAAGCCTTGCCACCTTTCAGGCTGTCCTGGTCGCCCTGGCAGTCTGGCCGCTTCTCGCCCTGTTGGGACCTTACGCGGGGACGGTCTTCAACCGCCTTGGCCTTTCTCCGGAGCAGGCCGGCATGCAAAGCGAATATTTCTCGATCCTGATACTCGGGTCGGGCCTGAATCTGCTGCGCGGGGCTTTAAGCGGCTTTTTCTGCGGCATAGGCCGCACCCGGGTTGTCATGGTATCGGCTTTCTCTGCGCTGGTTATGAATGCCTGCGCCGCCTGGGCGCTGATTTTCGGGCACCTCGGCTTCAGTCCCCTGGGCATCAGGGGAGCGGCGTTCGGCGCCATCCTGGGCAGTCTTGCCGGCCTGGGGGTGCTCATGTATGCATACCTTGAAAGCGATAACCGCAGGCTCTACAGGATAGCGGCCTCATTCAGGTATGACGGCCCGCTGATGGGCTCGCTGCTGCGCTTCGGGTATCCTTCCGGCGTCGAACTGCTGCTTAATATCCTGGCCTTCAATACCATAATCGTGCTGTTGCACAGCAAGGGCCCTGTCACGGCCACGGCGGCGACCATCCTCTTCAACTGGGACCTGATAAGCTTTCTCCCCCTGGTTGGGATAGAGGTCGGGGTGACCAGCCTTGTGGGGCGCTACGTCGGGGCCCGTGACCTCTCCGCAGCTCACCGCGCAGCACGCTCGGGGCTGAAATTGACATGGGGGTTCGCGGCGGCGGCCGTCCCGCTTTTTGCCTGCCTGCCCCACTTGATGGTTGCGATCTTCAAGCCCGCAATAACCGATCCGGTCTTCACAAACGCTGCGCCCCTGGCGGGATCTATGTTGCGCCTGGCTGCCCTGTACGTGGTTTCGAATGGCATCCTGCTCGTGTACGCCGGCGCTTTGCGCGGGGCGGGGGACACCCTGTTCACGATGTGCATGACCGTGGGCATGCATTGGGTAATGGCCGGCGGAATGTACGCGGCGCTTATGTTTTGGCAGGCCACACCGATGCAGGCCTGGGCCCTGGTAGTGGGAATATTCATCTTTTCACCGGCCCTGCTGTGGCATCGCTGGAAGACGGGAAGGGCGCTCGAAAGATGGAATATCTGATAACCGCCAGAGGGTGGAAGGATTTGAATGTATGTCACTTCAGAGCTCAGTGACCGGATAATGTATATAGTGATTGCAAAGAATCGCTTGTTGAGCTTGTCGAAACGAGCGGACAAGGCTGGACCTCTGCGGAAGCAGGGTCAGGAATTCTAAATGAAACTGAATGCCCGCCTGCGCGGGCATGACCACATAACGCCTGCGGGGCTTGTCAGACCAGACCGCATATCTTTTCGGGAGCGGAATCGATTTGAGACCTCCCCCCGACCCCCTCCAAAGGGGGATATAAAGAAGATGCATCTCCGTCCAAAGGGGGACATAAAAATATTCCAGAACTATCCCCCGCTGGCGGGGGCATGGGGTGGTTAAATCTTCTCCCCCTTTTTCGCTTGACATCTATCGACAAAAAATATCGAATTACCCGTTCCGGGAATTGATGCCCCTTTAAAGGTCCGCATCCCTTTACTCATCGCAGGCATGTTGCAATGGAGATTTTATGACAGATTTTTCAAAGGATGTCCTGTATTTGTCGGCGCCGGTGAATTCTCTGCTGAAAGGCTACTACAGGCAGGATACGACGATAGGCGAGCTTAAGAGCTGCGGGGATTTCGGGCTGGGCACTTTCAATAACCTCGATGGGGAAATGGTGATGATTGACGGCCTGGTCTACCAGTTGAGCACGGACGGGTATACATATCCGGTGGCAGATGGTACGAAGACGCCGTTCGCCGCGGTCACTTTCTTTTCGCCCCAGATCATGGAAGAGTTCGAGGGGGATTTCGACAACGAGGCCTTTCACTCCATCCTGGAAAAGCTGATCCTGTCGCCCAACATGCTGTTTGCCATCCGCATTGACGGGGAGTTCGATTACGTGAAGGTCTGGTCGGTTTCAAAGCAGGAGAATTATAAACAGCTGACCGAATCGGAAGGGGAGAGGCCGGTATTCGAATTCACCGGCATGGAAGGCATACTGGCCGGCTTTTATGTCCCCCGGTTCATAAAGTCGCTCTGCATGCCGGGCTTTCACCTGCACTTCCTTACGGCCGATAAGAAGCGCGGCGGGCACCTGCATGAGTGCCGTTTGAAAAAGATGAAAATCACGATGCAGGTCTTGCCCAGGCTGACATTGAACCTGCCCATAACGATCGATTACCTCACCGCCAGTCTGCCAAGGTAATCCGCAGATAAAGGTTGTTTGAAAGAATGCACTCCGAAAAGAAACTGATATCAATGATGGGGATCCTTAACAGGATCGCGACCAGCCTTGATCTGGACAAAACCCTGGCCTCAATCATGGACGAGGCCAAAAACCTGATAGACTCGGAATGGAGTTCCATCCTTCGCATTGATCCCGATACCCGGGAACTCTATTTTATAATAGCCACCGATCACAAGGAGTCCGTCCTCAGACAGATCAGGATACCCAGGGGGAAGAGCGTCGCCGGTATTGTCGCCGAAACCGGCGAAGGCCTGATAATCAATGACGCCGCCAATGATAAGCGGCTGTTCCGGAAAATCGACGAGGAGGTCGATATTGTCACCCGCAATATCATGTGCGTTCCCCTGTCGATAAAAGGGAAGGTGATAGGCGTCCTCCAGACCATGAACAAATCGGGCGGCGGCGATTTCACTGCCGAGGATTTTTCCCTCCTGCAATCGTTTTCCGATTTCGCTGCCCTGGCCATCAACAACCGCGAGCTTTACAGGGACATGGAGAGAAAGGCCCAGGAGTCCTATGCGCTGTACCGTCTTGCCGATTCCATCAACGACTGCGACACGGTTGATGAGCTGCTCAGCAACA
>JBDKTK010000441.1:0-1703 GCA_039680225.1 Syntrophaceae bacterium | reverse complement strand
GGGGAGAGGATCAACTGCGGGGGGAGTTCCTGAGCCCCGAGGATATGCACCAGATCCTTGAGGCTCGTCGATATGTCCCGCAGCTTCGCGGGCGGCAAAACCTCCAGGCCCGCCACGAGCAGGCCCTGAGCGACTTGGGGCGCGTTAACCATTATTGCATTGCCTTCGTCGGTCAGTTCCACCTTCACAACACGCCTGTCTTCGTTGGTCCGCACCCGCCGGATCAGGCCTCTCAACTCGAGGCGGTTCAGGATTCCCACAACCGTTGCAGGATGAAGATACATTCTGCCGGCCAGGTCCGACACCCTGACCGGCGAAAGCTCCCCGATCATCTTGATGGCCCATAGCTGGGGACCGGTGATGCCGGTTTGGCGTTTGGCCTTTTTCGACTGCTCGTTGACGACGTGGAAGACTCTTCGGATGTCATCGACTATTTCAGCAACTGCCGCAGATTTCTCGTCCATACATTCCTCCCGGCGCCAAAAGACGACTGAGCCATATCACATAATTATTTGCTATGCAAATTATTTTTATAGAAATTATTTGACATACAATTATATTGTGCATTAGTATGGGTCGCCGTCCAAGTGAAGATCAGGAGCCCATACCGCATGGACAGCCCGGCGGGCAGGGGCGGACGGCGTACCGGACACCCTTGCGGGGCGGCCCGTGCGGAGCCGCAAGGCCCCGTATCCCGATCGGATTTGCCGTGATTCTGAAAATGGAAGGAGGACCCGAGATGCCGGTAATCACCATTCGCGGGCAGTATGGCACCTGGGCAGCGGAAATAGGGGAAATGATCGCACAGGAGCTCAATATCGATTACGTCGACCGGGAAATCATCGCCGGGGTCGCCGAACGACTCCGCCAGCCCAAGACGAGCATAGAAGAAAAGGAGACGCCTCCCCTCACGCTCATGGGGCGCCTCTCCGAAGCCATGGCCCGGACCGCTCCCCTGGGCGACAATATCTATGCGGGGATATACTCGCCGTTATGGGAAATACCGCTGGATGACAAGAATTACCTGTCAGGGTTGGAATGCGTGATCAGGGAACTTGCCGAAAGCCAGTCCGTAGTGATTCGGGGGCGGGGCAGCCAGTTCATACTGAAAGATTTTCCCGGTGCTTTTCATGTGCTGATCGTGGCGCCGATGGAGGTGCGCGTCGAGCGCATCATGGAGAGGCTGAAGATTTGCGAGGAGGATGCCCGGAAAAAGATGGCGCGTTTTGACGACGGCAACCGTGAGTTCGTCAAGAGGTACTTTCGGGCCGACATTGCGGACCCCGTGCACTACGATATCGTCGTCAATACCAGCCGGATCAGCGTAGAGCGTGCGACTGAAGCGATTTTGGCCGCCGTCGATTTGGCGGACGATTGAACGAAAGCAACGTCGGAACCTTCGGCCATTCCGGCGATGCGACCGGCAATCGCGTCCCGGATGGATGACTTGGTCCTGCGAGATGGGGCCTATTCATGCAAATGATCATTTTTACGGATCTCGACGGCAGCCTGCTCGACCATGAGGATTACTCCTTCGAAGCGGCGAGGCCGTCCATCGAGAGGATCAAGCGGCTGGGCATCCCCCTGGTCATGACGACAAGCAAGACCCGGCGGGAGGTGGAGCTGCTGCAGCGGGAGATGGGAATGTCGGCCCCCATGATCGTCGAGAACGGCGGCGGCATATTTTGCCCGCCCGGTTACGG
>JBDKTK010000440.1:0-31985 GCA_039680225.1 Syntrophaceae bacterium | reverse complement strand
GGTCATTTCGCGCAAGTGAAGGCCGTTCGGGCAATGGAACCGGCATGTAATATTTCTGTTGATTACTTCCCGCATGAGCGGGATTGCCATCTCTTCAGGCCTGACGAGAAAGGCGTCATCGTAAATTGAAAAATTGCGGATGCCCTTGCGCCGCCAGAAAACTATCTCGTCGGCAACCCGCGCGGGGTCCCGCCTGCTGAATTTCCTGTTCAATAAAGGCGACGCGCAATAGGTGCAGCGGAACGGGCAGCCCTTCGATGTGAGGATGGGGACCTGCGCCGGTCTCGTCAGCAGGTCGAAAGCGGGACAGGGAAGGGAGTCGAGGCCGTCGCCCGAATCGGCCGGTCCGCCCCGAATCCCCAGAGCATCAAATATCTCCGGAAGCGCCTCCCGGGCCTCCGCCGTGATTACGGCATCAGCGCCGGAGTGCGCCCTCGCGTGGGCGGGGCAAAGCCTGGCGTAATTGCCGCCCAGGAATACCGGGACGCCCGGATAAGTGTCCCTGATTATCCCGATGGTCTCGCAAACGCCGGGATACCAGTAGGTCATCATGGACGTCACCAGCGCCAGGTCGGGGGCCGCCCGCCCGCGCAGTTGGCTGCGGAATACGCCGGGCCTTATCCCGTACCTTTTGTATTTACGGAGAATGCCGTTCAGGGCCGGAGGTTTCGGGATCTCCTCCTGGAAGAATTTCCCCCGGCCGGATTCGGACCGCGCCGGGCGCGCCGCTCCGTCCATACCAGGGTGAAAGGGGTCCAGGCAGTTTATAAGGTCAACCCTGATGCCGTTGGCCCGCAGCAGGGAAGCAAGGTAGAGGAGGCCCAGCGGCTGGACCCAGTAGTCGTACGCGGCAAAGTCGTGGATCCACGGATTCACGAGGAGAACGGACTTGTTTGTTTCCGGACCGGAAGCGCGTCCGGTTGTCCCGGCCATCGCTATCCGGATTTTCGGCCGGAAGGGGGCCGGCCCCCGTTAGGCCGGGGCGGGGCTTTCCGGGCCTTCTTCAGCTGCTCGAGCTCGGAAGATATTTCCGCATATTTGTCGCTGTCCGGGGGAAACGATTTCAGGGCCGACTGGAAATGGAAGATTGCGCTGTCCTGCTTGCCTTTTTTCTTGAAGAATATGCCGAAATTGTAATGGGACATCCCCTCGTCCCCTGTCCTGCCGTACATCATGGCCAGGTTGTAATATATATTCGTATCCCTGGCGTTCCTCTGCTGGTACTTGCTGTACAGCTCCAGCGCCTCCCGGAACCGGCCGGAGTCCTCGTAGCATTTACCGAGGTAGAGTATGGTCTGGGCATCGCCGTCATTGACAGCATACGCCTTCTTCAGGCAGGATTCTGCCTCTTTCATCCTTCTCATGTTGAAGTACATTATGCCGTATTCCCGCAGGGCGTCTATGTCATTGGGGTCGGCTTTCAAAACCCTGTTGAACGAGGCCGCCGCCTCGTCCGTTTTCCCCAGCCTTGCGAGGGCAACCGAGGCGCCGTACAGCGCATCCGTGTTATCAGGCGAAGATTCCAGTTTCTTCTGGAAATATTTCAGGGCCGGGCCGGGCTCTTTTTCGCCCAGGACCAGCAGGGCCTGGACTCGCCCGAGCTTGCCGAAAAAGTCGTCGGCGCCCTTCTGCGTATATTTTACGTGGATGAGGCCGTCCAGGTAGCGGATCCTGTCTTCCGTCCCGGGGTGGGTGAGGAAATATGAAGGGACATTGCTCGAATAAAATTCGTAATTCTTCATTATCTTCATGAAATCAAGCATCCCCTTGGGGTCGTACCCGGCGCTCACCAGGTACTGCATGCCCATCCGGTCCGCTTCTTCCTCGTTTTCACGGCTGTACTTCAAACTCAGCGTGGTAGCCGTTGCCAGGGAAAGCCCGATCGCCGCCTGGGCGCCGGCGCCGCCCCCGCCCAGGATCGCCCCCGCCAGGACCGCGGCCATTGTCGCAAAGTTGATCTTTTTGGATTTTTCGACCATCTGCGCGATGTGCCGGCAATTGACGTGCGCTATTTCGTGCGCGATCACGCCCGCGATCTCGCATTCATCTTCGGCGAGGATGATCGTCCCTTCGTTTACATAAATAAAACCGCCCGGAGTCGCGAAAGCGTTGATGGCCCCGCTCTTTACGACGGAAAACTTGAAGTCGTACGGGACGGGCTTGTTGCTCTGATTAAGGATCTTCCGTCCAAGGTCGTTAATGTAAGAGGAAACCCTCGGGTCTTTTGACAACTGGTCCCCGGCCTCAAGCTTCTCGTACAACTCCCGGCCGAGCTTCATCTCGTCTTCGAAGGTGAATTCGGCCGAGCAGAAGGATGCCGGGACCAGCAACAGCATCAGCACTGCCCCTGTAATCAACACCGGGGTCCTGTTCCTGAAAAGTATCTTTTGCAGTGTTTTCATATTCGCATGTTTATACCCTACTATTCTGATGTAATCAAGGCTCTGGCAGGGGACTTTCCGGGCAGGAAGGGTTTTCGCATTGAAAAACTTGCGGTTATGATATAGAGCTTGAGCGAATTTTGCACCAGGACTGGACTATGGCCGATAGACTCTTTTTCACCAGGAACATTTCCATAGAAGCATTCGAAAACGGGCCGGACAGTTTCGTGATCAGGGGGACCCTGACGGATGAGCGCCACCTCCCTTTCCGGCATTACCTTTCCGGCGAGATGCGGGAACCGGGGAAGGTCCACGATATAATCGTGGAAATGGAGATCAGCATGCCGGAACTGAGGATCGTGTCCGCTCAAAGCCGGATGCCCTGCGTTCCCAACGAGAACTGCCGCGAGATCCGCGGCTGCGTGGAAAAGGTCGTCGGGTTGAGCATAAAGCGGGGATTTGTGAAAGCAGTCCGCGACCTTTTGGGGGGGACCCGCGGCTGCCTTCACATAACGCAACTCATCCTGACAATGGGATCGGCGGCGGCCCAGGCGCTCTGGGCATTTCACAGCTCCAGGGGGGCGGCGGAAAGAAAGGCCCGTTCCAAAGACCTGGACGCGGCCATGCTTGTGAACAGCTGCTGGCTGTGGAGGCCCGACGGCCCTTATGCGGCCAAGCTGCTGGGGAAAAAATCGCCGGTAATCACACCCGTAATCACGCCCGTGATCACACCCGTAATTACAATAGACGGCCCGGCCGGTTCCGGTAAAAGCACAATCGCAAGGCTGCTGGCCGCAAAACTGGGTTTGACTTACCTCGATACCGGCGCTCTTTACAGGGCCGTGGCATTGCTGGCCGCCGAGAAAGGGATCGCCCCGGATGACGGCAAATCCCTTGCGGAACTGGCCGCGGGACTGGATATCGGGCTGAAGGAAGCTGAAGGCAAGACCTTGGTCGTTGTCGGGGGCAGGGATATCTCCGATGAAATCAGGGCTGAAAAGATAAGCATGCTCGCGTCGGCCGTCTCGGCGCGGCCCGAAGTCAGGCAGGCGCTCCTGCCGGTCCAGAGGAGCTTTGCCCGGAAGGGGGGTATTGTCTGCGAGGGACGCGACATGGGGACGGTGGTCTTCCCCGATGCGCAGCTCAAGATCTACCTTGATGCGGACATCTCGGAACGGGCCAGGCGCAGGCGCCTGGAACTCGCCGGCCGCGGCGTGGAAACCGACTATGAAACAATCAAGGCGGAAATAGCGCGACGGGACAGGCAGGACATGGACAGGGGGGTTGCCCCTCTGAGGGTCCCGGAAGGCGCGGTCATAATCGACACAACAGGGCTGACCATACAGGAGGTAACCGGCGCGATCATGCGCCATGCCTGCAATTTGCGGGCAAACAGCAAGCAATAAACCGGCTTTAAATTGCTTGCTATTTTATATCCAGTATGTTACCTCACACAAATTCTAAAAAGAGATTTTTTGCGGGGGTGTTCAGATAAATGGTCAACGAGGAAACCGGGGTTTTTGAACAGGAAAAACCGAAAGAAGCGGATGAAGCCGCAGTAAAGAAAACGGCCCAGGAAGGCGAGCAGGGCAAGGGATTAAGTTTCAGCGAGCTGTATGAGCAGACGTTACAGGAAATCCCGCTCGGCGAAGTTGTCACAGGCAGGGTCGTGCAGATCAACAATGATGTTGTAATGGTGGATGTCGGTTTTAAGACCGAGGGCCAGATTGCAGCAGGCGAGTTGAAAGACGAGAACGGGAATTTCACAGTTTCGGTCGGCGATGAAGTCGAGGTCCTGGTTGACCGCAGGGATGAGGAAGACAACCTGATCCTCTCCCGTGACAAGGCCGCAAAGATGCGGGTCTGGGGAGATGTCAAATCATCATACGAACAAAAGAAAACAATCCGCGGGACAATAGTTGAACGCGTCAAAGGCGGCTTTACCGTCGACATCGGCATCCAGGCATTCCTGCCCGGCTCCCAGCTCGATGTCCGCCCCGTAAAGGACCTTAAGTCGTTTATCGGACAGTCGCTCACATTCAATATACTCAGTTATGACCGCAAGAGGAACAATATCGTGCTCTCCCGGCGGCAGATCCTTGAAGTCGAAAGGGAAGAAGAGCGCAAGAAAGTGCTGGAGACCCTCGAGGAAGGCAAAATAATCGAGGGAATCGTCAAGAATATAACCGATTACGGCATATTCATCGACCTGGGCGGGATTGACGGCCTGCTGCATGTAACGGACATATCCTGGGGCAAAATGACCAAGCCGGCGGACAGCTTCTCCAAGGGTGAAAGGATAACCGTGAAAGTCCTGTCGTTCGACAAGGCCAAGGAAAGAGTTTCCCTCGGCCTCAAGCAGCTTTCCGAAAACCCGTGGGACAAGATCACGGAACGCTACACGGTGGGGACCATCATTGAAGGCAAAGTCGTGAGCCTGATGGACTACGGCGCATTCGTCGAGCTGGAGCCCGGAGTTGAGGGCCTGATCCATGTATCGGAAATGTTCTGGACCAGCAAGAGGTTCAAACACCCCTCGAAGGTGCTCAATGTAAATGAAATCATCCGCGTCATGGTCCTGGACATCGACCCGCAGAACAAGAGGATCTCGCTCGGACTTAAGCAGACCCAGTCCAATCCCTGGCTGGAGCTGAAAGAGAAATATCCGGTCGGCACGGTCATCAAGGGGAACGTCAGGAACATTACGGATTTCGGGATATTCATCGGCGTGGAAGACGGCATAGACGGCCTTGTGCATGTTTCCGACATTTCCTGGAAGCAGCGGGTGAAGCACCCCTCCGAGTTTTACAAGAAGGGCCAGGAGATAGAGGCCGTTGTCCTCAACATCGATGTCGAAAGCGAGAAATTTTCCCTCGGGATCAAGCAGCTTGAAAAGAACCCGTGGGAGGAAGTCACCGCCAAGTACGGCATCGGCTCGCAGATCACCGGAAAGATCACCAACATTACGGACTTCGGTCTTTTTGTCGAGATAGAGGAGGGAGTTGAAGGCCTGGTCCACATATCCGAGCTTGGCTCGAAAAAGGTCAAAACGCCTTCCGAGATTTACAAGGTGGGGGATGTGATTTCGGCCATGATCAAGAACATCGATCAAAAGACGAAGAAGATCCGCCTCAGCATCAAGGATTTCGAGACTTCGGGCGATTCGCAGACGACAAACCAATATCTTAACAACAGGGAAAAAGTAACTTCCAATCTCGGCAAAGCTCTGGCAGGTGTAAAAGTTACGGAATAAAATAGATGCGGATGAGAAAGCACCCGATTATCCTGGGGATTGTCCTGTTGGTTTTCCTGGGGATTTCCTCGTTCATCTTCGCGTTCGCATTCAGCTATGTTGCCGGTGACAGGGGGTTGTTCCACCTCAGGGACAAGGTGGCCGTTGTCTCGGTAAAGGGAATAATAACAGATTCCAAAAGCCCGGTTGAGCAGATCAAGAAATACTCCGAAGACGGCGATATCAAGGCCCTTGTTGTCAGGATAGATTCGCCGGGCGGAGGGGTTGCCGCATCGCAGGAAATTTACGATTCCATAATCACGGCAAAGAAGAAGAAGAAAGTCGTGGCATCCATGGGATCTGTTGCAGCCTCGGGCGGATACTACATAGCCTGCGCCGCCGACAAGATAGTCGCAAATCCGGGGACCGTGACCGGCAGCATCGGCGCGATCATGCATTTCTCCAACGTGGAAGAGCTTGTCAAGAAAGTCGGCTATAAATCCTCGGTAGTCAAAAGCGGCAGGTACAAGGACATCGGCTCTCCCTTCCGCGATATGACCGAATCAGAGAAACAACTCATCCAGAGCGTCATCGACGACATCTATGATCAGTTCCTGGATGCCGTTTCAGCAAGCAGGAACATACCCAAGGACGAGCTCAGGACGATTGCCGACGGGCGCATAATCACCGGCAGGCAGGCGCTCGGGCTCCGCCTTATCGACAGCACGGGCGACCTGGAGTCGGCGATCAACCTTGCTTCCGAGTTGTCCGGGATAAAAGGAAAACCCGAAGTAATATACCCGAAAGAGAAGGTGTTCAATTTCTGGAAATATGTTGCCGATGAAATGACCTCGGTTATCTATCAAAAGATGAAAGAGGAAGTTTCGGGGGCAGGATTTTACCTGATAAGCGATATTCCCCAGCCGCGTTGATTTTCGAAAAGAGACCAAACCCCTGCAAAGGAAGACCCGATAATGGGCAGTGAAGATTATAAAACGCTCCTCGTTTCCAGGCGGGAGAGTTTTCTGAAAGTAACTCTCAACAGGCCCCATGAACTTAACGCACTTACGCACGAGATGAGGAAAGAGCTCGAAGAGTGCTTTACGCGCAGCGAGAATGACGATTCGGTCAGGGCGGTTCTCATCACCGGCGGCGACTACGTTTTTTCCGCGGGCATGGATATCAAGGAAATCTCGTCCCTGCCGGACGGCGAGATAGACGATTACTTCAAATCCATCACCAGCTATCTTCTGAAGATATACCTGTTCAAGAAGCCTGTTGTCGCTGCTGTGGGAGGGATAGCCCTGGGAGGCGGCTTCAATCTCGCGACAGTCTGCGACATCATCATCGCTTCGGAAAGCGCAATATTCGGGCACCCCGAACTCAAGTTCGGGCTTAATCCCCTCTTTGATCCTCTGCGGCGCATCGTCGGCATGGCCAAGGCAAAAGAGATTACAATGCTGGGAGAGCCGATCGGGGCCCAGGAAGCGCTGAGGATCGGTCTCGTCAACAAGATTGCGCCGCCGGACAGGTTCATGGAAGAGGCGGAAATAACCGCCGCCGAGCTCTCCAGGCGTTCCGCTACGGCCCTTGAGGCGGTAAAGAAGATATCCGATGTGGTCCCCAGGCTGGACAAGAGGGCCGCCCTGGAACATGAGTTCGAGATTTCAGCCCTGCTGTATTCCCGGGCGGAGAGAAAAGAGCACATGAAGAAATTCATTTCCGAACTGGAAAAGAGAAAGAAATAAATCCCCTCCCTTTATGCAAAAAAACGGCCCCGTCAGGGGCCGCATTTTTTTCGCAATCATTTTTTCTTTTTGTTGTTCAGAAAACCTCTTCATCATAATTGGGCGAAGCGAAATCCTTGAGCTGATCCCTTCTTTTCTTGTGCTGGAGCTTGCGCAGGGCCTTGGCTTCTATCTGCCTGATCCTTTCCCTGGTAACGCCCATCATTTCCCCGACCTCCTCCAGCGTAAAGGGTCCGTAGTTGCATGCCACCCAGGTGCAGTTGCAGAAGGTCTCGTTCTTGAGCCACCACTCACACATGTTGTCCTGGCAGGGTTCGGTTATAAACACGTTGGTTTTCTTGCATTTATAAAGGTTAGTCATCAATATCCTCTGTGATTATTTTTATTTATTTTATATCATGAAGGGTGATTGTCAATAAGTTTTATAGACAGGGAACTGTCCCGGGTTTGTAGAACAAATATCCCCCCTTTGCGGGCAGGGTGGCGGTTCCAGGGACTTGGATCAGGCTCTTATCGTCACTTGTCCGATCGGGAGAAACGAATCGGCATACTTGATTAACTCTCGATGTTATGCAGGGTTTTGGGGCGATTTCAAGCAGGTTTGTAAATTTCTCATACATTTCAAATCGTTCCGGACCAATCCAAACAGCTGCTGTGGAGAGCATGTTGATAAGCCTGTTTGCAACTGCGGCAAACGGTCTGGTTTCAGGCATAAAGGTCTGATTGCCTAATTTCAGATCATGTGCTGTTTTTATTGAATCCAATACATCCTTGACAATTGCCGGTGTATAAATTAGCTTACCGCTTTAAGTATAGATCAGGGGGATTATATGGTTGGCGTTCTCGTTATCACCCATGGCGATCTCGGCCAGGAGCTCATCAAGGCCGCGGAGCTCATCAAGGGTAAATATGACGGAGTCCTTCCTGTTTCAGTCGATTCGAACAAAGGCGTCGAAGACATAAAGAAAGAGATCACCACTGCGATAAAGAAAGTGGACAAGGGAGAAGGCGTCCTGATCCTCACGGACCTGTTCGGAGGCACCCCTTCCAACATAGCCCTTTCTTTCCTCAAGGAAGGGAAAGTCGAGGTCGTGACAGGCGTCAACCTCCCAATGCTCCTGAAGCTCGATATCAGAAAAGAAAAGAACCTGACCGACCTCTCCTACTTCATCAAAGACTACGGCAGGAAGAACATCTCTTTGGCGAGCGAAATCCTGAAACGGGATATCGGCAAATAGTCATGCCGTTCCATCCGGAAAGCCTGGGTGAGTAATGTGGATTTCGTACTGATCAGGGTAGACAACAGGCTGGTCCATGGACAGATACTTGAGGCCTGGGTGCCTTCCGTCAAGGCAACCTGCATCATCGTAGTGGATGATGAAGTTTCCAGCGATTTTTTCCGCGAAACAGTCATAAAGATGGCGGTACCCCGGGACATTGAAGTGCTCATTTACGGAGTGGATGAATTTTCCGGGATCTTCAACTCGCTTGAAAAGGACCACAAAAGGTCCATCCTCCTTTTCAGTTCCATTCACGACGCCTTCAAAGCCTTCAACTCCGGCTTTAAATATCTTGCTCTCAATATTGGCAATGTATACAATGATGAAGGGAAAACCTGTTCATCTTCGATATGCCTGACGGACAGGGATTTCGAAGAGATCAGTTCCCTTTCTGAAGCCGGGGTGTCCGTGGAACTCAGGTGTGTTCCCCGCGACAAGCCTGTTTATTTCAAGGAGATTCAAAAAAGATTCAATACCTGAGAAGGTTCCGAGCCGTTGTTCTTCGAAATGTCACTTACAGCAATAGCCGGCGGAATTTTATGCCTCGACCGGGTCTTCCTCCAGGTCATGATATCCCGGCCTGTCGTTTCGGGGACAGTTATCGGCCTTCTCCTCGGCGACCCTCACTCGGGATTGATAACGGGCGCCCTCGTTGAACTGCTCTGGATCGACCGGCTCCCGGTCGGGACCGTAGTCCCTCCCAACGACACGATAGCCGCTGTCCTTATTGCGGCCGCGGTCATCATTGCAGGAAAATCATTAGGGGCTGTTTCCAGGGAGGTGATTGCACTGGGAATAATCCTGCTCATTCCCATGGCATTGGCCGGGCAGATCCTGGACATCTGGATAATACGCGGGAACGATAAAATGGCCCGCTCCTCCCTGAAGCATGCTGCCGAAGGGGATATCGAGGGGGTTTCCAGGCTGCACCTGCGCGCCCTCACCAGGACATATCTCATCAACGCCGTTTTTATATTCGCAGCCCTGGGCATCGGGATTTTCGCATTGCAGACGATATACCCCCTTATTCCGCCTGCCCTGCACAGGGCTCTGGCATATGTGTATTTGTTCATGCCTGTGCTCGGTGTGGCCGTGGCCCTCAACACGATTCACCTGAGGGGGATGCTGCCGGTCTTTTCCGGCATTTTTCTGATTGTTACGATAATATTTGAAATTGTGTAAACGATGAGTCCAGAGGACGGAAAAAGACCGGAATATTTAATCGAAAAGATGAAGGAAGAAGACCTGCCTGGAGTCATGAGGATAGAACAGGTCTCGTTCCCGACTGCCTGGTCGGAGCGCATGTTCAGGAATGAATTGCGTTCGCCCCTTTCCCGCAACCTGGTGGCCAGAAAGTCTTCCGATTGCAGCATTGCCGGGTATATCAATTTCTGGGTCTTTGCGGGAGAAGTCCACCTCAACAATGTGGCCGTGGATCCAGATCTGAGGGACAGGGGAATCGGCTCCCTGCTGCTGGAGCGGATGATTGCGATTGCCAGGGAGGAGCGCGCGTTCTGGCTCACGCTGGAAGTGCGCCCGTCAAACCTGGCCGCGATCTCGCTTTACGAAAAATTCGGTTTCCGGGTGCGGGGCATAAGGCCGCGCTACTATACAGATACCCTGGAAGACGCTTTCATCATGTGGTCGGAAATGGAGGATGAGAATGGCGCGAAGCGCGAATGGCGGCAGCCTGGAGAGAACAACAATAATTGAGAATGTCCGGCTCGCCGAAAAATATTACCGTGTGTCCTTTGAGGTCCCGGCCGCTTATCTGGCGGCCGGCCCCGGGCAGTTTGTAATGCTCCGGGTTGATATGCGGCAGGACCCTCTCCTCGGCAGGCCTTTCAGCATATACTCTGTTCAAAAAAACGGCTCGTCTGTACGCTGCTCCGTCCTGTACAGGGTTGTGGGAAAAATGACGGACCTGCTGAGCGGGAAAGTCCCGGGTGATTCCATTTTCACGCTTGGCCCCCTCGGCCGGGGGTTTGACCTGTCCCGGAATTTTGACAAAGCCGTGCTGATTGCCGGCGGGACGGGAATAGCCCCGATCTCCTTCCTCTCCGAGGCGCTCCGGAAAACCGGAAACCCGGAAGCTGTTTTATATTATGGCGCTAAATCGGAGCAGGACCTGATTGGATTGGAATATTTGGATGCCGGCCTTGCGGCGCCTGCCCTGAGGATCTGCACCGAGGACTGCAGCAGGGGAGAGCAGGGCCTGGTCACGGAGCTTCTGGCGAGAGATATCGTTTCGTTCAGTCCCGCCGACACGTGCGTTTTTGCCTGCGGGCCGATGCCGATGCTGAAGAGCCTCAGGGCCGTGCTGGCCTCAAAACCGTTGCCGGCCCAGGTTTCGATAGAAGAGAGGATGGCATGCGGCATGGGCGCGTGCCTGTCGTGCGCCGTCAAGTCCGCGGGGGGATATGTAAGGGCCTGCCAGGAAGGGCCGGTTTTCAATTTGGACGAAGTGGAGCTGGAATGCTGAAGAACCGTCTGGAAGTGGAAGTCTGCCCCGGCCTCGTGCTGAAAAACCCCGTCATGACCGCTTCGGGCACATTCGGCTACGGCCGGGAGTTCGAAAATTACGTCGATCTGGACAGGCTGGGGGCGATAGTCGTCAAAGGGATTTCGCTGGAGCCGATGAGCGGCAACCCGCCGCCCCGGACAATCGAGACTGCGGGCGGGATGCTCAATGCGATAGGCCTGCAGAATGTCGGGCTCAAAAGTTTCCTCTCGGACAAGCTGCCCTATCTGCGGGAGATCGACACCAGGATTATCGTAAATATCCTGGGCGAGACCGCCGACGAATACAGGGAAATAGCCGGGGTCCTGGACGCGGCGGAAGGGGTTGATGCCCTTGAAGTCAACATATCGTGTCCCAACGTCAGCAAGGGAGGGATATCGTTCGGGTCCGATCCGGAGGAGGCATTCAAAATTACGGGTGCGGTAAAATCATCTACCAGCCTGCCCGTGATTATAAAACTGACGCCCAATGTGACGGATATCGTTTCCATAGCCAGGGCAGTCCGGGAAGCGGGAGCGGACTGTGTTTCCCTGATCAATACCCTGAAAGGCATGGCGATCGATATCGAAAAGAGGGCGCCCAGCCTCCGAAACGTGACGGGGGGGCTCTCCGGCCCCGCTATCAAGCCGGTTGCCTTGAGGATGGTCTGGGAGGTTGCCAGGGAGGTTTCCGTGCCGGTCATCGGGATCGGCGGGATCATGTCCCACACCGACGCCCTCGAATTCATGATTGCCGGGGCAAGGGCGGTCCAGGTCGGCACTGCCAATTTCGTCAATCCCGCCGCGACAATGGAAATAATAGAGGGACTGGAGAAATATGCTGAAGAAAAAGGGATTCAAAGCATTGGAGATTTGATCGGCTCTTTAAGCACAGGGGGCAAGTGAAGGGAAATGAAAGCGGAGAAAATATCGGAAGGCGTTTATCTCGTGGGCGGGCCGAATATCTCCCATTCGGAAGACGCAACCGTCTTTATCGTTGACATGGGAGGCGAGTTGGTGATGATCGACTCCGGGGCGGGGCGCAGCGCCCGCCGCATCCTGCAGAATATCAAAGACGCCGGGTTTGATCCGGCAAAGATCGGCAGCCTGGTCCTGACCCATTGCCATATAGACCACATCGGCGGGGCGCCGTTCTTTAAAAAAGAACCGGGATGCAGACTTTTTATCCACGAGCTTGACGCCGCCGCTGTGGAGAGCGGCGACCCGGTGCTTACTGCCGCCAACTGGTATGAATGCGATTTTCCCCCCACCGCTGTAGACGAGCGCCTGTCGGGTACGGAAGGCCTCCTGGAAGCCGGGGGCGAAAAGCTGAACTGGATCCATACTCCGGGCCACACACCCGGTTCCATCTGCGTCTACCTGGACAGGGCCGGGACCCGGGTCCTCTTCGGGCAGGACATCCACGGGCCGTTCCTGCCGAGCTTCAAATCCGATATCGGCCAGTGGAGGGAATCAATGGAGAAATTGATCGCCCTCGAAGCGGACATACTCTGCGAGGGCCACTTCGGGATATTCCAGCCCCGCGAAAAGGCAAGAGACTATATCAAGAGATATCTCAGATCATACTAGATCTGTCAGCAGGGGCGTATGGCCGGCTGTACGCCCCCTCCAGTTTAAAGACCCGCCGGGACCTCCTCTGATCAGATGTTTGACCGGGAAAATTAAGTCTTTTCCCTTCATAAAATCAGCCTTGAGTTAATGGAACGAACCCGCCCTTTTTGCCATCCTGATCATACAGAAGAATAGATATGATTACATGAGCGAACAGGAGGGCAGGTCATGAACAAGCTGCTCATGAGGAAAGTTGTATGCTGCCTGGTAGTCGCTTTCTTTTTCCTGGGCGCCGTCCCCAGAGTGGAGGCGGGTTTTGTGCCTTCCGCAACCTCAACAGTAAGCGATTCAGCCAGGTTCGCGGATATCGAAAAGATCCAGAGGGCGCTGGAGACCAGGGTCATAAAAGACAGGCTGGAAAAGCTGGGCTTGACCAGCGAGGAGATTCAATCCAGGGTCAACAGCCTTTCGGATGCGCAAGTCCACCAGCTTGCGCTCAAGGTTGACGAAATGAACACGGGAGGCGATGCCCTGGGGGTGATAGTTCTTATCCTGGTCATTGCGATCCTGGTCTGGGTTGTATTCTACCTTTACGGACACAGGATAGTCATAAAATAGCCCGACAGCCCGGCAGGTAATTTGTTGCCTCTGCGGTTCATGCAAGGGGCGGCCGTCCGGCAGCGCGCATCAATCTAATTTCTACGGGCTGATTTTTCCGGGCTGATTCCGCCGGGCGCGATCGATAATTTTTTTGTTGTGCAATCAAACACCCTTTTCAGGCGTAAACCTTTCCGAAAAACCGCCCCCTTTTCCTGATTACCATTGATTTATCACCGGAAAAGTAGTACATCTACAAACGCTTCACGTTACGTTTATTCTGTCCAATCTCCATAAACAGTTTCGAACAAAATATACACAAACATATAACGCGTATATTTACAGGCTGTTTCACCCGTTCCATATTTCAACCCTGTTCAACAAAGGCTTGGGCTGCGTCCGGGCCATAATTTTTAAAGCAAAGGAGGTGTTATTTCTTAAGAACGCGACTGGTCAGTTGAACCTGTTTCGATAAGAAAAAGGAGGGAATTCAATGACAGAGGCATTCAAAGATTATGTAAAGAAGAAATATTCGAAACCGGCCCCCCTGAAAGGGCTGCGGGTCCTGGAAGTCTGCACGCTGCTCTTCGGACCGGCCGGCCCCTCATTCCTGGCGACTCTGGGGGCCGAGGTCATCAAGATCGAGCTGCCGCCGGTGGGCGACGTGACCCGCTCCCTCAACCCGTTCGGGTGGTTTTACAAGGAGCAGGGGCCCATGTTCATGCACATCAACCCGTCCAAGTATTACATGGCGCTGGACCTCCACCAGGTCGACGCCCAGGCCATCTTCCACGAGCTGTGCGCCAAGTCCGACGTCGTGGAATTCAACCTGCGCCCCGCTGTTACAAACCGATGGAACATCGGCTATGAGACCATCAGGAAAGTAAATCCCGGCATCATCTATATCGAGAAGAACGGGTTCGGACAATGGGGGCAGTATGCCGAAGAGGACCGGCCGTCCAACGACGGCGCGTCCCAGGCGCTCTCCGGGTATTCATGGATCTCCAGCTTCCCCAACCGCCCCCCGCTCAAGCAGAGCATCTGGGTCTGCGACGTCTTTGGAGGGCTGATGGGTGAAGTGGCGGTCCTCGCCGCCCTGTACCACAGGGAGAAGACCGGCAAGGGCCAGTACATCGAAATGTCCCAGACCGAAAACATCATGAGGGCCCTCGGATGGGTGTGGCCCTACCAGCAGATTACCGGCAAATCCGCCGAGCCCGCGGGCAACCGCGACCTGTGCATCTGCCCGGCAGACACTTTCCTGTGCAGCGACGGCCAGTTTGCCGCAGTTGCAGCCCCGGCCCCCGCGGAGTTCAAGGGCCTTTGCGAGGCGATGGGCAAGCCCGAGCTGGCATCCGACCCGCGGTTCAAGGATCACACGGAAAGGCTCAAGGACGAGAACGCCCTGGCCATCCTCAAGGTCCTGGCCGACTGGGCCCGCTCGAAAAAAGCGGACGAAATCGAAGCGCTCGGGAAGAAGCACGGCTTCTCCGCAACGCGCCTCCATTCCTCAAAAGACATGGCGGAGGATGTCCACCGCGGCGAGCGCGAGTTCAGGAAAATGATAGACGACCCGATTTATGGGTTGTACCCCGACCATGAATTCCCGGTAATGATGTCAAAGTCGCCTCCAAAGAACAAGTGGACCGTCAGGCCGGTGGGTTTCGACAATGAATACATAATGATGAACCTGCTTGGCCGCAGCCAGGCCCAGATCGAGGAACTGTACAGGATAGGCGTGCTGGGGAAATGGAAAGACCAGCAGGGCCGGCGTCCTCCCGGCGACTGGGACAAATCTTCCGGTTTGATCATAAGGAGGTGAGACAATATGGCCGACTACAAAAGAGCAAAATGGGCGGATTGGGCGGACAAGATCAGATCTCTCGACGATCCCGCCGATAATTATAAAAAGCCGGAGGCATTGGACGGCCTGGTTGTCCTTGACTTGAGTTCGAGGAGCATGGCGGGGTGCTTCTGCTCGTCGCTGCTGGCCGAGCTGGGCGCCGAAACGATCAGGATAGAACCGCCCGGCGGCGACCTCGTGAGGACGTATTCACCCTACGGCATAATGCACGAGGGGACCGGCCTCGCTTATCTCCAGGAAGGCAGGAACAAATATCATATCACGCTTGACCTGGAAAAGCCGGAGGGCAGGGAATTGCTCAAATCGTTTGTCGGGCAGGCCGACATATTGATCGAGACATATCCCTGCGGGACGATGGAAAAATGGGGGTTGAGCTATAAGGAATTGTCCGGGATCAATCCCCGCCTGATATACACTTCCATAACGGGTTACGGCCAGTTCGGCCCGGAATGCGGCCGCTCCCAGTACGACTACGACAATGTCAGCCAGGCCCGGTCGGGCATCCAGTACGGGACGGGCGAGGTCCTGCCCGAGGGCAAGACCATTGACGACATGCCCTATGCCGTACCGACCAAGGCAGGCCCGTGGATTGCCTGGTACACTGCCGGCACGTTCGGGGCAGTCGGCATCCTTTCAGCCCTTTATTTCCGGCTCAAGACGGGCGAGGGGCAGCACCTCGACGTCAGCACGCCGGAGGCTTACGAAAGGCTGCATGACTATGCGCTCCACTGGTACGCGGACCAGAAGGTCCTGAACGAGAGGTTCGGGAGCCTCGATACGGCGCTGTGGCTCTACGGGTTCTATCCCACCAGCGACGGCGGCGTCTTCTTGGGAGGCCTGCGCCTGGAGATGTGGAAGGCATTCGTCGATATCCTGGGCAAGTATGATGAATGGGGCGCCGGCGAATGGACGAGCCTGGCCCCGTTCATGAAAAAGGACTGGCAGCTCAAGTACCAGGCGATGATCGATCCGCTGACCGCCCAGTACACCAGTGAAGAGCTTACCCAGAAATCAATCCAGTACGCGAAGACCGGGCGCCTTGCGCCCATTACGCCGGTCGTCGCGGAGATCATGTCTCCCTTGAAGGCGATGCAGGACCCCAACTGGACAGAGCGCGGCATCTTCACCCCGGTCCAGGACCCGGTCTACGGCAGCGTCATCTGCGCCCAGTCGCAGTGGAAGGCGACGGAAACGCCGCCCCGGACAAAATGGGTCTGCCGTCCCGTCGGCTATGACAATCCGTTCATATACCTGAAGTATCTGGGTATCGGGCCGGCCAGATTGAAGGCGCTCACCGAAAAGGGAATTGTCTGATAACACGATTCATTCAAAAAGGGGGGCCGCGCGCCCCCTTTTTTTGAAAAATTAACTCGACTAAACGCGAGCGCTTTGTTTATAAATGTTTGTCAGTTCAGACATATTCATTTGTTTAAGTCATAACAGGACTATTTCCCGCGGTTCCTTCCCCTCTGCTGCAGGGGGGATTTTGGCGTCATAATCTCATTTCAAAAAATTTTCGGGAGGAAAGTATGGAGATCAAGAAAGTATGCGTGTTGGGAGCAGGCCTGATGGGGAGCGGCATCGCCCAGGTGAATGCCCAGGCGGGATTCGAAGTAAGATTGAGGGACATTGAACAGCGCTTTATCGACGGCGGGATGAATACGATAAAAAAGAACCTGGCGCGCGATGTCGAAAAGGGCAAACGCACCCAGGCCGACATGGATGCAATCCTCGGCAGGATCAAGCCCACCCTGGACTTGAAAGAGGCCGCCACGGGCGTGGACGCGGTCGTGGAAGTCGTCATCGAGGTGATTGATGTAAAGAAAGCCGTCTACAGGGAACTGGAGACGATAGTCCCCGAGCACACCCTGTTCTTCTCCAACACTTCTGGCTTGAGCATCACCGAACTGGCGGGCATCACCCGGCGCCCCGCGAAATTCATCGGGACACACTTCTTCAACCCCGTGCCCGTTATGAGACTGCTCGAGATAACCAAAGGTTATGAAACAAGCGACGACACCCTGAAGACGGCAATGGAGTGGGGGAAAAAACTCGGCAAGGAAGTCATTGTCGTGAATGAGGCCCCCGCCTTCGCAGTGAACCGCATCCTCTGCCCGATGCTTAATGAAGCTTTCTTTGCCCTGGGCGAAGGAGTGGCCAGCGCGGAAGATATAGACAAGGGAATGGTGCTCGGCTGCAATCACCCGATCGGCCCCCTGGCCCTCTCGGACCTGGTGGGGAACGAGACGCTCCTGAGGGTCATGGAAGGCCTTCATAAAGAGCTCGGGGACAAGTACAGGCCGGCCCCGCTCCTCGTGAAACTTGTCAGGGCGGGCCGCTTCGGCAGAAAGACGGGAAAAGGAGTGTTTGACTATACGAAAAAATAATGGGCAGCGAGTGCCTGTAAATTAAAGGAGGGAATCCATGAGTATGTTAAAGCCCCTGACTGACGCGGATAAGGCGCGGTACAACAGCTTGAACAAAGAAAATATCGAATTTCTCCTCAACAGGTACAACAGGGTAAACCGCTGGGTCATAGCCGACATTGTCCGCCGGAGCAGCTATCATTACCCCGACAAGGCTGCGGTGATCTTCCAGGGCAAGACCCTCAGTTACGCGCAGCTCGAGAATGAATGCAACCAGGTGGCCAATGCCCTGCTTGATCTGGGGCTGCAGAAATACGACCGGGTGGCGATCCTCGCCCATAACACGATCCACCACGTCCTGACATGGTTCGGCTGCTGCAAGGCGGGGATGGTTTATCTTGCCATCAATTACCTGCTGCGCGGCAAGGACATCTCATACTGCATCAAGCATTCGGAAGCGAAAGTTTTCATCGTCGAGGACTCGCTCTATGACCTTGTGAAAGACGTGCTCGACGATATGCCTTCGGTCAAGACCTGGATCTGGTCCAACCAGGGGGCCGGCAAAAGCTCGGAAAACAAGGCGTTCAAGGATTTCGATGCCTGGTACAGGACTTATCCGGCAACCGAGCCGGAAACGGTCCTGCACATCACGGACCCCGTCCAGATGACTTATACCAGCGGCACCGAATCTCTCCCCAAGGGCGTCATCATCAACAACCAGGCGCTCATGGCCGAGTACATGGGCACCATCGTTGACGGCCAGTACGATGAAGACGACATCAATGTGAATGCCCTGCCGATTTACCATTGCGCGCAAAGAGACGTTTTCATGAACCCCGTTTTCTGGGTCGGGGGGACTAACGTCCTGATAGCTCCGGATATCGGGCTTATCCTGAAGAGCATTGCCGAGTTCAAGGCGAGCATGTTCTTCGCCCCGCCGACGGTCTGGATCGGGATGATGAGGCACCCGGATTTTGACAAGTACGATCTCTCCAGCCTGAAAAAATGCTATTACGGAGCTTCCATCATGCCGGTCGAGGTCCTCAAGGAGCTGATGAACCGGATACCCGGCGCCAGGGTGTACAACTACTACGGCCAGACCGAGCTTGCGCCCTACCACACCATCCTGAAGGCGAAAGATGCACTGGCGAAACTCGGTTCTGCGGGCATGGGCGGGTTGAATATGGAGACCAGGCTCGAAGACGATCAGTTCAACCCCATATCGGCGGCCGGCGCGCCGGGCGAGATTTGCGGCAAGGGGCCCCATGCCATGATGCTTTATTTCAAAGACCCGGCCAAGACCGAAGAGGCCATGACCGGCGGCTGGTTCCATTCGGGTGACGTCGGCATCATGGACGATGACAGGTACATCACTGTGGCCGACCGCAAGAAGGACATGGTAAAGACCGGCGGCGAGAATGTCCCGACAAGGGAAGTGGAGGAAGCGATTTACCTGGACAAGAGGGTGCAGGAGGTGGCGGTCATCGGCGTGCCCCATCCCAAGTGGGTGGAGGCGGTCCTCGCCGTTGTTGTTCCCAAGAAAGGCGAGACAATCGCCCAGGCGGAACTGATGGACCTCTGCAAGAAAGAGCTCGCCCCGTTCAAATGCCCCAAGGGGATAGTTTTCGTTGAGGCCCTGCCGAAGACCCCGACAGGAAAGATACTTAAGCGGGAAATGAGGACGACTTATTCAAAACTTTTTGATGAGAAGGCTTCCAACTGAAGCTGCCGAGTATCCGGGCGGAATGCTCCGCCCGGATTTTTTTGAGATTGGATATTGAAAGTCCTGCTGGTTAACCCTGCATTCGACGGCAGGGCGGAGGTGCCGCCTCTCGGGCTGCTGTGTCTGGCTTCCGTGCTGATCGGCGACGGCGTCGAAACCAGGGTGATTGACCTGGATATCTCTGAACACGGCGGGCCTTGCGAGAGGTTGCGCGAGGCAATTGGCGACTTCGGTCCCGCTGTGCTGGGAGTGACCGCCACGAGCCGCAACTTCGATTCAGGGCTGCAGGCCGTCAGCCTGGCCAGGGAATTTTCACCGGGACTCGTTACCGTGCTGGGAGGCGTGCATGCGACAGTTGCTTATCGCGGCATCCTCGAGAACGTTCCGGGACTGGATTTTCTCATCCGCGGGGAGGGGGAGATTCCATTTTCCCGGCTGGTCCGGCGCCTCGCTGAAAAAGGAAATTTCCAGGATATAGCCGGACTCAGCTTTCGCTCAGACCGGGGCATTGTGCACAATCAGCGGGGCAGGCCCGCAGACCTTGACGGGCTGCCGCTTCCCGCTCATGACCTGGTCCGGAACGAAAATTACCGGGCGAGAAGCGTATCTTCAAGCCGGGGATGTTTCCACGGGTGCGCTTTCTGCTCGATAAGAGGGATGTACGGGACGGGCGTGCGGGCCAGGGCTGTTGCGCCCATTGCCGAGGAGGTATATCATCTGACCGCCGGGGGCGCCCGCCGGATCATGTTCACGGACGACAATTTCACGTCGGACCGCGGCCGCCTGAGGGAGCTTTGCGGGACCTTGCTGAAGACGGGCCTGGCGGGCAGGGCTGAATATGTTGCCGAGGGAAGGCTTGACGATATCGCGAGCCACCCCTTGAGCGCCCAGTTCCTGGGGGAGGCCGGATTCCGGTATTTATATGCCGGCGCCGAGTCCGGTTCGCAGGGAGTCCTGGATTATTACCGGAAGAGGACGACCCCGGACGAGATATTTGCAGGTGCGATGCATTGCCTCGGCAATAACGTGATGCCGGTTGTCAACTTCATCCTGCTCGGGCCGCGGGACAGCGTCCGCACGATAAGGGAAACAATCGCCTTTGCACGCCGATTGTTTGAATCCGGTGCCCAGATTGCCTGCACGGAAACACTGGTGCCCTACCCGGGCACGCCGGTCAGGGCCCGGCTGGAAAGAGAGGGCAGGCTCAGGGAAAAAGGCGGAATAAGCTGGTTTGAACCGGACGGGAAACCGGGTTATGAAGAGTTTCTTTCCCTGTTTGAGAAGGCCCGCGAAGAGGCGCAAAGAAATTACGGCCACCGGCCGCTTTTCGACCAGTAGCGGATTTATTTCGAACTCGGGCGGCTTGATGAAATACTGTCGGAATACAACGGCGCCTGAGCCGCGCGAACGGCAATAATCCCGGTGAACGGGTGACTGCTTAATAAATATTTTAAAGGAGGATGGAATGAATTTCGAATTGTCTGAAGAACTGAAGATGTTGAGGGACATGGCTTATAAATTCGCCCAGGCCGAGATCGCGCCGATTTCCCACGATTGCGACAAGGAGGAGAAATACACTCCGGAAATAAGGAAGAAGGCGGCCGCGCAGGGGCTTGTGGCGGCGTGGGTCCCGGAAGAATTCGGCGGGGCCGGGGTCGGCGTCCTCGGAAACACCATCATCACCGAGGAACTCTCGCGGGTCGATATGGGCATCGGGCTCAACGTCGTGGCGGCCTGTTTCGGCTGCGAGGCGATCTTCTTCTTCGGCTCGGACGAGCAGAAGAAAAAATACCTGCCGCAGGTCTGCAAGGGCGAGTGGGTGAGCGCCGGCGCCTTCACCGAGCCCAATGCCGGGACCGACGTCGCGGGATACAAGACCAAGGGCGTGAAGGACGGCAGCGATTTCGTGATCAACGGCAACAAGATGTTCATCACCAACGGGAGCGTCTGCGATTTCATGGTGGCCCAGGTGATCACGAAACCCGAGGAGAAAAAGCACAACAGCTTCACCCAGATCATTGTCCCCGCCGATACAAAGGGCATTACCAGGAACAAGCTCCACGGCAAGATGGGGATCCGCTCCAGCGACACGGCGGAAATAGCTTTTGAAGACGTTCGCGTCCCGCAGGCCAACATCGTCGGAAAAGAGGGCAGGGGATTCTACCAGCTCATGCATTTCTTCGATGTGACCAGGGTCATGGTGTCCGGGCAGGCGATCGGGTTGTCCCAGGCATGTCTCGACACGGCAGTGAAGTATGCCAAGGAAAGGACGGCATTCGGGATGCCCCTGGGGAGCTACCAGCTGACCATGATGAAGCTGACGGAAATGGTGATCAGGCTCGAATCGCTGCGCAACCTGGTGTACAAGGCGGCTGCGCTGATCGACAGCGGCAAGCCCGATTACACCCTGGCGGCCATGGGCAAATATTTGGGAGGCCAGACGGCGGTGTTCTGCGCCAATGCGGCCGTCGAGATCCACGGCGGCTACGGGTACATGGACGAGTATGCCGTCCAGAAATGGTACCGGGATGCGAAGATCCTGGAACTGTACGAGGGGACGAAAGAGGCCGAGATAATGACGATCGGCAGGTACCTGCTGAATAAATAATTTCAAGTTTGAGATTTCAAATTTAAAATTAAAAAGGGCCTGAATTTTTCAGGCCCTTTTTTTAATCTGAAATCTCAAATTTGAAATTTGAAATCCTTAAGGGGTAACTATCTCCGGCGAGCTGTATTCATCATTAAGGAGGATTGATTAACGAAGGGCGTTGTCATAATTTCCGCCTGCCGCACGGCCATCGGTTCGTTCGGGGCGCACTGAAAGATATCCATGCATTCAGATCGGGCAAGGAGGAAAGAATGAGTGTTTTGAAACCATTAACAGACGCGGAAAAGGCCAGGTACAAGAGCCTCACAAAAGAAAATATCGAATTTCTGCTCGAAAGATATAACAGGGTAAACCGCTGGGTAATTGCCGATATCCTCCGCAGGAGCAGTTATCATTACCCCGACAAGGCAGCGGTGGCCTTTCAGGACAAAACACTGAACTATGCGCAGTTTGACGGGGAATGCAATAAGGTCGCCAATGCGCTGCTCGATCTGGGACTGCAAAAATATGACCGCGTGGCGATCCTGGCCCACAATACGCTGCATCACGCCCTGACCTGGTTCGGATGCTGCAAGGCGGGAATGGTTTACCTGGCCGTCAATTACATGCTGCGGGGCCAGGACATTGCATACTGCATCAGGCATTCGGAGGCGAAGGTGTTCATCGTCGAGGATGCGTTCTATGACCTTGTCAAGGACGTGCTTGACGAAATGCCGTCCGTCAAGACCTGGATCTGGTCCAACCAGGGCGCCGGCAGGGGCTCTGAGAACAAGGCATTCAAGGACTTCGATGAGTGGTATGGGAAATATCCCGCAACGGAGCCGGACACCATACTCCACATTACCGATCCCGTTCAGATGACTTACACGAGCGGCACGGAATCGCTGCCCAAGGGGGTCATTATCACTAACCAGGCCCTCATGGCCGAGTACATGGGGGCCATAATTGACGGTCAGTATACCGAAGACGACGTCAGTATCAACGCCCTGCCGCTCTATCACTGCGCCCAGCGCGACGTCTTCATGAACCCGGTGTTCTGGGTCGGCGGAACGAACGTGCTAATATCCCCGGAGATCGAGCTCATCCTGAAGAGCATTGCGGATTACAAGGCGACCATGTTCTTCGCCCCCCCGACGGTCTGGATCGGGATGATGCGTCACCCGGACTTCGACAAGTACGATCTCTCCCGCCTGAAAAAATGCTACTACGGCGCCTCCATCATGCCGGTCGAAGTTTTGAAGGAATTGATGGACCGGATACCGGGGGCCAGGGTCTATAATTATTACGGCCAGACTGAACTCGCCCCTTATCATACTATCCTGAAAGCGAAAGATGCCCTGAAGAAGCTGGGCTCGGCGGGCATGGGCGGCCTGAACATGGAGACGAGGCTCGAGGACGACCAGTTCAAACCGATCAGCGCGGCGGGTGTGCCGGGCGAGATCTGCGGAAAAGGCCCTCATGCCATGATGCTCTATTTCAAAGAACCCGCCAAGACCGAAGATGTTATGACCGGCGGCTGGTTCCATTCGGGAGATATCGGGGTCATGGATGAGGACCGCTACATCACGGTAGCCGACAGGAAAAAAGACATGATCAAGACAGGCGGCGAAAACGTCCCCACCCGGGAAGTGGAAGAGGCCATTCACCTGGATAAAAGGGTGCAGGAGGTTGCTGTCATCGGGGTGCCCCATCCCAAGTGGGTCGAGGCGGTAGTGGCGGTAGTCGTCCCGAAGCAGGGCCAGACAATCTCACAAACAGATTTGGCTGACCTGTGCCGCAGGGAACTGGCCCCCTTCAAGGTCCCCAAGGGGTTTGTATTCGTGGATGTCCTCCCCAAGTCACCCAGCGGCAAGATACTCAAGAGGGAGATGAGGACGACGTATCAGAACATTTTCAACTGATGAGGATGAGCAAATAATCTCAAATCTCAGATTAAAAGGGCCTGAAAAATTCAGGCCCTTTTCTGTACCTCTAATCTGAAATCTCAAATCTCAAATCTGAAATCTTTCAGGCCATGCTGCTCAAAATATCTCTCGCGATGATCAGCCTCTGGATCTGGTTGGTGCCTTCATAGATGGAAGTGATCCTCACGTCCCTGGCATATCTCTCGACCGGGAACTCCGCGGTGTAGCCATAGCCGCCCAGCATCTGGATTGCCCTGTGGCAGGCCCTCTCGGCCGCTTCCGTCGCGTAATACTTTGCCATTGAGGCCTCGCGCGCGAAATATGTCCCCTGCTCCTTTTTGAACGCCGCGTTCATCAGCAGGAGCCGCGCCGCTTCCAGCTCGGTGTACGATTCGGCGATCATCCACTGGATGGCCTGGAAATTCGTGATCGGCTGGTCGAACTGCTTCCTGTCCTTGGCGTAGCGCGTTGCGAACTCGATCGCGGCCTGGCCGACGCCGAGCCCCAGCGAGCCGATGCCGATGCGCCCGCCCGCAAGTTCGCCCGCTGCGGTCCGGAACCCGTCGTTGAGTTTTCCCATCAGGGCCGTTTTCGGGATGCGGCAGTCCTCGAAGATAAGCTCGTTCGTCGCCGAGCCGTGCTGCCCCATCTTGTGTTCGGCGCGCCCGATCGTGAGGCCCTTCGTCCCGTTTTCAACCAGGAAGGTGCTGATGTTTTTGCCCTTCTTTGCCGTTTTGTCGGTTACCGCCCAGACCACAAATACACCGGCGTATTCGGCGCTGGTGATGAACAGCTTATTCCCGTTCAGCACATAGTCATTCCCGTCGACTACGGCCGAGCACCTCATGCCGGCAGGGTCCGATCCGGCCATGGTTTCCGTCAATCCGAAACCGCCCGCATAATATTCGCCGGAGCATATTTTGGGGATGTATGCTTTCTTCTGCTCTTCCGTGCCGATGGCCTGGATGACTTCGGCTACCATGTTGTTGACCGACATTGTAACCGCTGTCGACGCGCAGGCGCGGGCAACTTCGGTTATTGCAAGACTGAACGCGACCACTCCCGCTTCCGATCCGCCGTATTCGCCTTTTACATTGATGCCCATCAGTCCGAGCTCGCCGAGCTTGCGAAGGTTTTTCAGGAAGGTCGGCCTGTCCCCGGTGGTGTCATGGATGGCGGCAACAGGCTCAAGTTCGCTTTTAGCAAAGCTCCGGGCGGTGTCCTGGATTATTTTTTGCTCTTCGGTTAAATCTAAATTCATCTTGCTTCTCCTTATTGTGTTATAAAACCATTCATGGGTGGCTTGAATGGATTATATTCGATTTGAGAAAAAGGGGGCCGGATGCCGGCCCCCTTTTCGCATTTAACCAATCAAGGACTTGATAGCCGCAGGATATTCGGTCTTCTGCGGGAGGAAAATGAGCTCGGGGTCAACGAATTCCCTGAGCACAAACAGTTCCCTGTATGTGGGGTTGGGTGTTTCGCCCTTCACTCTTGCAACGTTCAGGTCAAATCCGCAATTTTCTTTAACCTGGGGCACCGTGACGCCCGGATGATAGGTCTCAAGGTAGATTTCGCCCTTTTCATCAAAACGGTACACGCCCATGTTGGTGACGACGCCGGTCGGCCCGTTATTGGCATACGGCGTGCCTTTCCAGACTTCTTTCTTGGGCGCCCATTCCTTCTTGCCGTTTTTGAAATTCCAGCACCACCAGCCCGGGGTAGTTGTGTATTCATTCCTTTCCAGGAACCTTCTCTTTTCCTGGAGGATTATGTATGCAACCCTGTGGGCCATCGTGCCGATATCGGAGTTCCCGCCCGAACCGGTGAACCGGTGGGCCGGATGGTAGTAGTCGCCGACCGAGGTGACGTTGACTCCGCCGTACTTGTCAATGGCGGCGCCGCCGAGGAACCCGAGGGTGACAAATCCCTGCTGGAGGTAATAGCCAAATGTATCTACCAATCCGCCAAGCACAGAACTCATATTAGCGGCCCTCTGATCGCAGACCGACATCGGGACGTGCATTGTTTTGCCGTCGCAGACGCCCGACTCGTAAATCACCGTCGCCTTGGGGGCGTTAATGAAGTTTGCGGTCATGATCCCAACCATGGGGAGGCCCGTGCCGGCAAAGACGATATCGTCGTTCCGGACTTCGTGAGCGACTGCTATAGCCATCAATTCAGGCAGGATAAACTCGCCCGGCTTTGCAGGCTCGTCGGGAATCTTATCGATCAAATCCATTAATTCTTCCATCGATTTAGCCATATCTATTTCCCCCCTTTCTCTTAATAACCGCTTCTGGCGACGGACAGAGGCATCTTCATCCTGGGTGCAGGTTTCTTGCCCCTCATCATCCTGACGCTGTATCCCGTTACGCTGTCGGCCTTCAGGTCAAGCAGCCTCTTGGCGCCCAGCTTTATAATGAAGTCTTCCCAGTTCTTCGGGCCGAATACCCACTCGTCCAGCCACTTTTTCAGGTCGGCTTCGTTACGGGAAGCGGCGTCCATCCCTCTCATAAACGGCGCATCGTAATCATAATAGAACGGGACCGAGCTGGGGAAGGCGCCCCAGGGGCACTCCACGATCGCATCCACGGTAAAAAACGGGATCTGGTTGCCTTCGGGCAATTTCCTCATTTCCGATTCGGGAACGACTTCTTCCGCGATCACGACGACCTTGTCGCAGGCAAAGGAAAGTTCCTTGTCGATCGTCCCGACACCGCGCCATCTCGCAGTTCCCTTGTCGCCGCACTGGGCTACATGGACAATGGCCAGTTCCGGCCTTGCCGCCGGCAGCAGGGCCACTTTGCCGTCCCCGAAGAAAGGATCGTCCTGGAGTATGAATTTTTTCTTGGCGATTCTCGGGTTTTTGCCGTCGCGCAGCCCGGCTTTTCCGAGGGCATCAAATTCAGGATCGTAAAGGTCGGATCCCAGCGGCGCATAGTACGGAATGAAGGGAGCGCCGATAGCGCCGGCCAGGAATCTCATGGCCATTGCGCCGTGGGAATAGTCTTCCAGTATTATCTTGCCGGACTTGTAATGCCTCTCCATGCTGATATCGAGTTTGCCGGCCATTTCCCCCCAGCCCATCCAGTCCGTCTCGTAAATCTTGATTGCATTGACTGTGTTGAGGAGCCACGTGCAGCAGCTTCCATGGCGGTCCAGGACATGGATGTTTTTAACTTTTTGTCTCACCGTTTCCCAGGCGAAAGCAAACGGGTTCCTGTTGAAGCCGGTAAATCCGCTGAAAGCGCAGACAACATCATCATGCATGAATTTTTTGACCGCTTCTTCCAGGGTCAGAATTTCTGCTTTCTTCGAACTTCCACGAATTCGCATATTAACCTCCTTTTAGAATTGACTAAATAACCCCCAATTAAAGAAACAAAAATGACGGATTAAAACTCCTGAAGTCACCTCCTTTCGGTGTTTAATCGTGGAAAGAAACAAACAGACGACACTGTCAATTTCCTCCTGAAAAGCAACACTTGAGATTCAATTCATATGGGATTCGGGTTATGGGAAAGTTTTTTGAATTCTTTGAAGTAAGATTTGAAGTAAGAGAGGAATATCCTTGGGCAAAGGATAGCAACAGGGGAGAGCCGATATTTGAGAATATAGGATTAATCCTCATCATCACCAGCAGTTTAAATTGTAAAAAAACATATGTTGTGCCGCTGATCGGGAGAGCTTGGACAGCGGCAAGACTGGGATTCAGGTCCGGATTTAGTTGGGAAAACAGAATCCTTTCAACAATATGCGCAACGAAATGACTCGCCAGTTTATAAGTTATCCACGCGTAAGTGTCAAGGGAAAATTGCCGCGAAAACGGTCATTTTTTGCTCAGATAGTCCGATATCTCTTTCAGGCCCATGCAGTTAAGGCAGTCGGATTTTTCCAGCCACCCTTTCCGGGCGATGTTTATCCCGAACCCGATGTCGCTGAGGCCTTCAGCGCTATGGGCGTCGGGATTGATGGAGATCCTGACGCCCTGCTTTTTGGCGGGCCGGCACAGCCTCCAGTCGAGGTCGAGCCGGTGCGGGCTTGAGTTGAGCTCAATGGCCGTGTTGGTAAGGGCCGCGCGATCGATCACTCTCTCCATGTCGATCCGGTAGGGGTTGCGGGCCAGCAGCAGCCTGCCCGTGGGATGGGCAAGCATCGTAGTGCGCTTGTTTTCCAAAGCCTTGATTACCCGGGCGGTCATTTCTTTTTCCGGCATCGAGAAATGCGAGTGCACGGCGACTATCACGAAGTCGAATTCGGCCAGCAGTGAATCGTCATAATCGAGGCTGCCGTCCGGCAGGATTTCCGATTCGATGCCCTTGAAAATCCGGAAGGACCCGTCTTTCCTGTTCATCTCGTCGATTTCGGCGTGCTGCCTGCGGACCTGGTCGATGGAGAGGCCCCCGGCGTAATAGGCCGAACGGCTGTGGTCGGCAATCCCGATGTATTCAAGCCCCATGCCTTTCGCAAAACCCGCCAGTTCCTTCAAGGAGCATGTGCCGTCGCTTGCCGTTGTATGAACGTGGAACACGCCCCGGATGTCTTTCATCTCGACGAGAACGGGCAGAGCGCCCTCGGCCGCGGCTTCTATCTCGCCGCAGTTCTCCCGCAATTCGGGAGGTATGTAAGCTAGCCCCAGTGCGGCAAAAATCTCTTCCTCGCTCGCGCAGGCGATCGGGCCGTCATCGGAGAAAAGGCCGTACTCGTTCATCTTGAGTTTCATCTGGATTGCCCGGGAGCGCATGGCGACATTATGTTCCTTGCTGCCGGTGAAGTGATGGAGCGCGAAAGGGAACTCCCTCTCGGTCACAATCCTCAGGTCCGCGTTGATGCCGGAAGACAGGGCAATACTGGCCTTGGTCTCGCCTTTCGATGTGATCCTCTCCACCTGGGGCAGGCCCGTAAAAAGGGCCGCAAGCTCCGCAGGTCTTTCCGACGATGCTACGATGTCAATGTCCTTGACCACCTCGTTGCGGCGCCGCAATGATCCCGCAATGCTCGACCGGATCGCGTGACCGCTGCCCTGCACGGCTTCCAGCAGCGCGCCGGCGATTTCCGCTGCTTCGACAAAAAGCCGCTTCTCCGAAAACCTTTTGAGCGAATCTATTCCGGTGAGGATGTTCTCCTGGCTCTTTCTCCCGAAACCCGGCAGGTCAAGCAGGCGATTCTCCCGGCAGGCATACTCGAGCTCTCCGAGTGTCTCGATATTAAGGTTCTCGTGCAATTTGCGGATTTTTTTCGGCCCGAGGCCCTGGATCCTGAGCATTTCAAGGTGCCCGGGAGGCACCGAAGACTTGAGCTCGTCGTAGTAGTCCAGCGAGCCGGTGAGGGCGAGCGACCGGATCTTCCTGTCCAGCGCGGAGCCTATTCCCTTGAGGCTCGACAGCCTGTCCTCGGAGATGAGGAGGTGGATGTCCTCCTCGAGGTTTTCGATGCACCGGGCGGCATTGTAATAGGCGCGCGCCTTGAAGGGGTGTTCGCCCTTGAGTTCCAGCAGGACCCCTATATTGTCGAGGACTGCTGCAATGTCTTTCTTTGTTACCGGCATAACCCTGTTGGCCTGTTATTGTTCGGGCAACCCCGGACCATCCGTAAATTTAGCTTCCGCCCCGACTTCGGCGGCAAGTTCTTTGAGGCGTTCCGGCGGGATGGTGTCCTTCAGGTCGTCCATGCTGATTTCCAGGACCTCGCAATATGCATAAGCAAAGGACTCGTAAATCGTGATCAGGTTATCAAGACCCCCATCCTCCTCCCCCGAAACAAGGGCCTCGGTGATGCTCTGGACAATATAGTCGTCATCGCCGAGCTGCAGAGAGGAGTCTTTCAGGATTTTCAGATATTGAGGGGGAGCGACATCGTCGTTGCCCAGCAGCCAGTTCAGTTGCAGGCAAACGCAATAGCAGTAAAAGGCCCTGTCCATCACTTCGTTTTCAGGCAGCATGGAGTACCCCCTTTCCGGTCCCGGCAAGATGTGAAAGTATAGGGGAGCATGACAATCCTGTCAAGTCCAACTGCTTGTGATTACAAGGATTTATGAAATTTCCGATTATTTGTCGAATTTGAACAATTGACTTTAATTCCCAGATGCCATTCTGAGGAGCAATGCGACGAAGAATCTATTTTTTTTCCATATTATGAAAGATGGGTCCTTCGCTTCGCTCAGGATGACAATTTTTATCAGACTGCATTGTGCGTCAGCGAAGCTTAACGCGCCGGAAAACCTTCTTCCTATGTACAATTACCTGTAATTACAGTATTATTTTGCCCGTCAGGATTGACTTTTGACCTCATTGTGTTATCTTCGCCCTTTCCTGGAGGAACGATATGAAAATCAAGGTGAGAAAAGGTTTGCTGGAAGGCTCCAGGGCGGATGCCCTGGCGATTTTTGTTTTCGAAAACGGTCTCAAGGTCCTTTCCGGGGCCGCAGCGCGGATCGACAAGGCTGCCGGGGGGATCATCAAAGAATTGCTGGAATCGGGGGATTTCCGGGGGAAACCCAATGAAGCCGTGATTTTGTACACAAGGGGCAATTTCCCGTCCAGGAGATTATTGCTCGCGGGTCTTGGCAAGAAAGAGGATGCCGGCGTCGAGGTATTCAGGCGGGCCATGGCTTGCGCAGTCCGCAAGGCCACCGGTCTGAAACTGAAGAGCCTTGCTGTTTCCCTTGAAATTGAAACGGGCGATGCAATTGAAAGCCTGGCCGCAGCCGCCGTGGAGGGCGCCGCCCTGAGCTGTTATCGTTTTGACTGTTTTCAGAAAGAGGAAAGCGGGAGAAACTGCATCGAAGCGCTCGAGATTTGTGAACCGGACTCCGTAAAACTCAAGAAAATAGAAGCCGCTGCAAATTGCGCGGAGGCGGCGTGCAGCGCCGTGCTGTTCGCCCGCGACCTGGCCTGCGGCCCGTCCAACCAGGTCACGCCCCGGCTGCTTTCCCGGCAGGCGGCCGCGTGTTCCGGAAAGAAGCTCCGGGTAAAGACGTTCGGCCCCGCAGAAATGAAGAAATTGGGAATGAATGCCGTGCTCGGCGTGGCGCAGGGCAGCAGCGAACCGGCCGCTTTCATTGAGATGCATTACAAAGGGAACAAGCCTTCCGCCGGGACGGTCGTGCTGGTCGGAAAGGCGATCACTTTCGACAGCGGCGGGATCTCTCTGAAGCCCGCCGACAAGATGGAAGAGATGAAGGCCGACATGTCCGGGGGCGCCGCCGTAATCGCGGTCCTGAAGGCCGCGGCGGAAATGAAACTTCCCGTGAATGTCGTCGGCCTTATCCCGGCCGCGGAGAACCTGCCCGGGGGAAAGGCATACAAGCCCGGCGATATCCTGAAGTCATATTCAGGGTTGTCGATTGAAGTAATAAGCACCGATGCGGAAGGAAGGCTCCTCCTCGCGGATGCGCTGGGATACGCGGCCAAATTCAAGCCGGCCGCGGTTATCGATATTGCAACGCTTACCGGGGCGTGCCAGGTGGCCCTGGGCGACAGGGTGAGCGGCATGTTCGGGACGGACGAAAAGATCAAATCCCTGCTCAGGCAGGCGGCGGAGGAAACGGGCGAGCCCGTCTGGGAACTTCCCCTTGTCGACGACTATAAGGAATTGATCAAGAGCGATGTGGCCGATTTGAAAAATACCGGCGGCAGGGCAGGGGGGGCGATCACGGCCGCTCTCTTCCTCAAGAGGTTTGTGGACCCTCTTCCGTGGGCCCACCTTGACATCGCGGGCCCGGCCTGGTCTGCCGCGGAGAAGGGATACCTCCCGAAGGGCGCGACGGGATTCGGGGTCAGGCTGCTGCTGAGTTTCCTGAGAAGGTGGCCGGAAAATCAGGCGGATCGGCAAAGATGAGCATTCTGGAAATCCAGGGACTCAAAACGTATTTCGAAACGGCGCGCGGCACGATCAAGGCCGTGGACGGGGTCGATCTTTCCCTTGAGAAAGGGGACACCCTCGGCGTCGTCGGCGAGTCGGGCTGCGGCAAGACAGTCCTGTCGCTTTCGATCATGAGGCTCGTTCCCCGGCCCGCGGGCAGGATAGTTGCGGGCAGGATAATTTTTAACGGGACGGACCTCGTCACGTTGAGCGAAAGCAGCATGAGGGGCATCCGCGGGAAGGACATTTCGATGATCTTCCAGGAGCCCATGACATCCCTCAACCCGGTGCTGAAAATCGGCGACCAGGTGTCGGAGGTCATCAGGATCCACCAGGGGCTTGCGG
>JBDKTK010000439.1:0-1922 GCA_039680225.1 Syntrophaceae bacterium | reverse complement strand
ATGTCCTCGAGGACCGCCATCGTTTCGGCGGCATGGATCTTCCCGTTTAATTCGTCCGTCAGGAGCTGGCGTTCGCTCAGGGACTTGACGATGGCCTCGCGGCGCTTGTCGAGCTCGGCAAGCTGCTCCAGGCGGTCGCGGATCGAGGTGATGGCCACCTCGTCGAGGGTGCCCGTGGCCTCTTTGCGGTAACGGGCGATGAAGGGGACCGTGCCCCCCTCGTCGAGAAGGCCGGCGACGGCTTTCACCTGGCCGGGTGTCAGGCTCAGTTCAACTGCGATCTTTGCGACATGGGAATCCTGCATGGTCACCTCGCGGGGAAAAAATCAAAAGGCAAGGCCCCCTTCTGCCGAGCGGAGACTTGCCGCGGTGAAGAGTAGCAGAAGTGATTCTGCGGGTCAACCCATTTGCGCTCCGACGGACTCCCACTGTTCCAACTCTCAGTCCAGGCCATTACACAAAGGTGTGGAAGATGGCGATATCCGGTCAAGTCTTGACGGACCCTTTCACGAAATATTTCATCTCTACATCCGGTAATTTGATCAAGCTTGTGTTGTGAAGCTCCCCGCCCACAGGGCGGGGCTTCCCGGCAAGGAAAGAACCAAACATGATCGCGCGCCCTAACCCCGCTCACAGAGCGGGGCTTGCGGGACGCGCCCCCGGTCATAATGCCCGAAGGGAGCGAGCGTGCAGGCGCCGAGCGGCATTGGACATGACGTGCGATGGTTCACCATGTCAGCCCGGCAACAAAACAGGCGAGTCGAACATTTTTCCTGGAATAAACAGAAAAACAGGGTCAGTTCTGACCCTGCTCCCGGTTATGGATCAGTCAATGTCTTGTTTTAAGCCATATCCAGTTCTGCGTGCTTGCACGCCCCGATTTCCTAACCGGGCCATCCGGTCTGGCTGATCGTGAGACGCCCGTCGATTCTCATCAACTGAAACAGATTTTTCAGCTCATGCGAGGCATTTTCGATGATCAGCTCGCCCTTGCTCTTGCATAACAAGTTGTAGAACATGATGATCGTTCTCAGGCCGAAAGAGTCAATCCTCCGAACCCTGGCGAGATCGAGGACGAGCGTTTCCATTTCCTGCTGTTTGTATTCCTGAAGCTGCTTGAGCATGGTCTCTGCCTCATCGGCCATGAGATCCCCGCCCGGTGTGACGTAGATGACTTTTTTTCTCTGGTCGCAGCAAATCAGCATCAGGACACGTATAGGGCCTTTATAGTGTTTAATTCCGGAAAACTGTGCGGACAAGTAAAAAACAACTTATATGCCAGATTTATAACTCATTGAAATATAATCATAACTAATGAATTACAGCGATAATCGTCTTGCAGTAATGTAAATAATTCCTACAGTGCGGATTATAGATTCATGGATTAATGAAAATATGTAACTGTAATGATTGAATTATCCGGGAAATGGTTAAAACTGTAAACAATCCCGACAATTATGCATTTTTCAACGTATTTTTTTAGATCCTCACTTTATTTAATCCGGCTATCTTGTATTTCTCTCCCATTTTTTATTTTATCCCTTCCTTCAGGATCATCGATGATCGATTGACATTTACGGCTCGTCGGCGTCCCCAAGCCGCTGTCCGTCAATCTTTCTGGTTTTGGTTAGAACGGCACAATACAATAGACGGCAGCGAGATGCGGCAAGCGGCAGCCAGGCTTGATGACTTCGCGCGAAATATTGACCAAACGTTGACCCAGTGACCCATCAGACCGCCATAAATGAAAAAAGGGATTAACCTGAAATGGCTAACCCCCTTGATTTCATATTGGCGGAAGTGCATGGGAATCGAACCCCCACTCCTTCAGCCCTGGCAAGGGTTCCAGGACCCCTGTAGGTAATCTGTAGGTAATGGGGGCAAATTATTCAACACGAATTCTTTCCCAATTGAGAACAAAA
>JBDKTK010000438.1:0-4368 GCA_039680225.1 Syntrophaceae bacterium | reverse complement strand
ACTGGGGGGAGGAGGCCCTGATGCCCGGGGGGAAGGATTGACGTTTGTTTCCAAAGACGCGATCATTAAACGGACGAACCCCGATTTTCAGGATTTTGTCCGGCAATACCTGAACTTCTCTGATAATTACGACATAAGGGAATGCCTGGATTACGGGCTGAAGACGAACCAGACGGACAAGGCCCTGAAATACTGCGAGTTGTACTTCAGGGAAAATCGCGGTCTGAATCTGCTGCCGGCATCCTTTCTCCGGACCAGGGCGGGCGCGATGAGATATTCAACGGAATTAAGCGCCGTATTGTACAACTATCTGATCAGCGCAAAAAAATACGACGCTGAGGGTTGCAACGCGGCCTGGCAGGAATGGGTCAACAGCAAAAGAAAAGAGCATCAAATCAGAAAAAATCAATCGTATAAAGAATCCAATGATATGTGCCAGACCTTCTTCCAACCCTGAACTGAAATACCCGGCGCACAGGAGAAGAAATTAAATAGTTCATATTTCGTTTATCTTCAATACGGTTTCCCCCCTGTCCCTGAGCGCGCCCGATTCCAGTTCCATCACTATTTCGTATCCGCCGTAGCGGGCATTGTAACCCTTGGGGTAAAAATACAACGGCACAGCCATCACATATGTGCCGTTTCCCGTATTATTATGTATTTCGGCTCTCCCCATCATTTCCCTTTCCCAGCGTATTACCAGATTGCCCTTGACCCGGTCGTTCCTTTCCGCAGGAGAAATCAGGAGGTAAGTTATTTCAATTTTTGCGGCCTGTCCCGGCCTGATTTCTTCCGGCACTGTTTTCATGTCAATAATCTTCAGTATTTCCCCTTGGGAAGGGTCGTATTTATGGATGGAGACAGCCTGTTGCCGCGCTTCCTTCTGTTCCAGGGTGACCTCGCCAAAGGAGAACAGAAAGCTGCCGGCTCCCTGAATACCTGCTGCCGAAGCGATTGCCGCGCCAACAAAAAGCGCAAACAACGTATACATCGCCGTTATGGATTTATATCTCATCGCATTTACCCCCCTCTCGGAATTTGTCTTTAGATTATAAGGGTTTCCATTGCTTCTCAACCTGATTTTAAGATTCTAAACCGCTGAAATTGTTATAAGAAAATGAGCTAGCTAAAAATGGGGAGAAAACAACCGTTGATTTGAGGAATTACAATTTGCATCCACTCCCGGCATATTCCGCAACGTGAAAATGAATTTGAGGCTGAGCCCGGCATGCCGGATTAAGTATTCAATTCTGTTCGGAAATCTTAAAAGGGGAGGAGATTATGTCCAAGAAATTAATGCCACAGGGAGGCGGATGCCTGCCTCCGTCAGTGGGTGCGGATTGCAATTGCCGGCCGGCTGAGACCGAGTGCTGTACGCCGGCCAGGTCCGGCCAGGTCACGGTCGACCGCAAATTCGGGCACATGGTGCGCACGTCAACACAGAGCTGCATTGAACTGCAACCAAGCTACGGCCCGGAAGACATAAAAAATATCAACTATGAAAATGACATCGGGGATCCCGGGACGTTTCCTTTCACCAGAGGTTTGTATCCCGAAATGTACAGGGACAGGCTCTGGCTCAAATCCTTCATCGTGAGTTATGCTACGCCGGAAGACACCAATATCGCCTTCAAGCAATATATAGCAAACGGAATGACGGACCTCCGGCTCAATTGCGACCTGCCGACGCAGTCGGGGATTGATCCGGACCACCCCGCAGCCTGGAACAGCATGATGTGCGGCGGGGTATCCGCGTACGCCATCAACGTCTATGAAAGCATGCTGAAAGATTTGCCGCTGGACGGCGCTGTTTATGAACTGGCGCACAGCGGGATCAGCAACTTCCTCTATATCTACGGAGCGCTCGTCGCCATGATGGAGAACCAGGGACTGGATATCTCCAAGCTCCACGGCAACAGCATCAACGACCCGATCCGGGCCAAGCTGGTCTACGGCGCCCCGGAATTCCCCTATCATGTCGACCGCAAGCTGTGCCTCGACCATATCGAATTTTCCGTCCGCAACACCCCGAAGTGGCGGCCGACGGCGCCCAACGGCGTTGACCCCTGCCAGGCCGGGATGGACGCGGTCAAGGAGCTGGCCGGCTGTCTGGCGATTGCCACGGCCCTCATGCAGGACCTGGCGAAAAGAGGGATCACAATAGACGAGTACGGCCCGATGGTGTTTGCGCTTGATGCGGAATCCGATTTCTTCGAGACGATTGCCAAATTCCGTCTGGCCCGCAAAATGTGGGCCAAAATCGCCAGAGAAAAGCTGGGGGCCACCCAGAAGAGGGCCATGCAGGTAAAGATCGGCATCCGGACTTCCGGGTTGTCGCTGACCCATCAAAAACCGCTCAATAATGCCGCCAGAGTTACCCTGCAGATCCTGAGCTGCGTCCTTGGCGGGGTTAATTCCCTGGATGCGTCCAGCATCGACGAGGCCATAGGCCTCCCGTCGCTGGAAGCAAGGATTTTCAATCTGGACACGCAGCATATCATAACCCATGAGGCAAATGTCCCGCTCGTGGCCGACCCGCTGGGCGGCTCGTATTACCTGGAGTGGCTGACCTCAAAAATGGAATCCGAAGCAAACAAATACCTGGATGAGATCGAAAAGAACGGAGGCATATTCACTTGCCTCGAATCCGGCTGGCTGGCTGAAGTCATGGAGGCCAACAGGCTCAAGATCCAGAGGGAAAAATTCGATGGGAAAAGACTGATAATCGGGGTCAACTCTTTCCGCGCGGAAGACGAGGGCCAGATAAACAGGGCGATCCTCGACGTCGCCTATAAAGTGCCCACGGTCAAGATGCGGGAAGACAAGGTGGCCGAAGTCAAGAGGTTCAAGGCAGGGCGCGATATGAAGAGGGTCAAGTCCATGATCAAAGAGCTCTACCGGGCGGCAAAGGAAGGCCGGAATCTGCAGCGTCCCGTAATAGATGCCGTAAAGGCCGGAGTGAGCATGGGAGAGTTTGTCGGCACGGTCCGCCTCGGCTACGGAATGCACTACGACCCCTTTGAAGAGATAGAATCGCCGGATTTTGTTCGTGAAGCCATTAAGGAGTGATGAATAATGAAAGATGAAAAAAAAATCAGGGTGCTGATTGCTAAGGTGGGTTGCGACATACATGAGCGCGGAGTGTACACATTGTTGACGAGCATGCGGGACGCCGGAATGGAGGTAATTTATACCGGACGTTACCAGACTCCGAAAGGAGTGGCCAATGCAGCGGTCTCGGAAGATGTCGACGTGATTGCCTTAAGCGATCACACCGGCAGCCTGCATATCATTGCCGAAGACGTTCTCGCGGAGCTCAAGAGATTGAAAGTCGACGATATCCACGTAGTTGCCGGAGGCCTGCTGCTTCCCGACCATGTCGCGGAACTGGAGAAAATGGGGGTGACGGGCAATTACGGTCCGGGCACTCCCATTGAGACGATAATTGACCATGTAAAGAGCCTTGTGAACTAGATATCCTGAAGAAAAGAGTGATGGGTAACAAATTTGATTTGAGTTCCGTGATCGGCCTTATCGAGGGCCGTGATATCAGAGGTTTGACCAGGGCAATTTCAATTGTCGAAAATGACCGGGAAGGCAGAGAGGAACTTCTTAATTATTCCTTCCGGAAAAAATCGAACGGTTGCCTGACAATTGGTCTGACCGGCGCTCCCGGAGTGGGGAAGAGCACCCTGACAAATTGCATAATAAAGCAATACAGGGCCATGGGAAAAACAGTGGGGGTCCTGGCCGTCGACCCCTCTTCGCCCTATTCGGGCGGCGCTGTCCTGGGCGACCGCATCAGGATGAGCGAGCACAACCCCGACTCCGGGGTCTTCATCAGGAGCATCGCAAGCAGAAAGGCCATCGGCGGGCTTTCCGAAGCGGCCAAATACATATTGTATCTTTTTTACGCATTCGGTTTCGACACCATTATCGTTGAAACTCTGGGTGTGGGCCAGGATGAAACGGACGTGGCGAAATATGTGGATATCACGGCCGTGATCCTGGTCCCGGGTTACGGCGATACCATCCAAATGGCCAAAGCGGGCATAATGGAAATAGCCGACCTGTTCATTGTCAACAAGTCGGATAAGCCGGGAGCGGACAAAACCAAACAGCAGCTTTCCAATGCCTTGTATTCGAGCCGGGGCAGGATCCACGTTCCCATTATCAATACGGTTGCCGAGACCGAACAGGGAATAAGCGAAGTCGTCCAGGCAATTCAGGATATTGCTGCTTCCCGCTCTAATATGAGCGAAGCCAAATACCGGCAAAGGATCGCAGAGGAGATCAGGGCCAACGTGGTTTCCCGGATTAAGAAGGACATTGAAAAATATATTGAGGAATATGTGGACCTGATCAGGG
>JBDKTK010000437.1:0-11293 GCA_039680225.1 Syntrophaceae bacterium | reverse complement strand
GAGTATGTCCTGTTCCCGACGCTCGATCACCTGCCCCCGGATGCCGCAGTCGATATAAAGTCACTGAAGGCCTGGAACATCCGGTCGGGCCTGTACATTCCCATTGCCGCCCTGAGGTCCGCCGAATACACACTTGGAATATGCTCGGCCGAAAACTATCGAGCCTGCACGGAAGAATACATTCCAAGGCTGCGCCTGCTCGGGGAACTTTTCGTCAATGGGCTGGAGCGCAGCAGGGGGGAGCAGAGGGTCCGCGAGAGCCAGGAGCGGCTGAGCCTGGCGTCCTCCGCGGCGCAGGCGGGCCTGTGGATAATGGAGGCGGAAAGGGGCATTGTCTGGGCCACCCCGAAGTTCCGCGAACTGTCCAATTTCTCTCCGGACGAGGAACTGCCGCTCGAGCGGTTCCTCGCGGCGGTCCATCCCGATGACCGCAAGAGCGTCAGGAAACTGATCTGCAGGAGCCTGAAGAAGCAGGAGTCCCTGGATATCGAATACCGCATCCCCAGCCCGGACGGGACAGTCCGCTGGATAGCGTTTCGCGGCAGCCCGTTTCCCAGGACCCCGGAAAATCCGGAGCGCCTGATGGGGGCGTCCACCGACGTGACGGACCGAAAGCGGATGGAAGCCGAACTCCGGGAGCGCCTCGAAGAGATCGAGCGCCTGAAGCTACAGCTGGAGAAGGAGAATGTTTATCTTCGCGAGGAGATCCGGATGGGGAAGGGCATCCAGAACATCGTCGGCGGCAGCGAGGTGCTCCAGTATGTCTTCTTCAAGATCCGGCAGGTCGCCCCGACCGACGCAACAGTCCTGGTCCTCGGCGAGACCGGCACGGGCAAGGGGCTCGTGGCCCATGCCATTCATGAATTGAGCGCCCGAAAGGACAGGCCGCTGATCACCGTAAACTGCGCCGCCCTGCCCGCAAACCTTATCGAGAGCGAACTCTTCGGGCGCGAGAAGGGGGCCTTCACGGGCGCCCACACCAGGCAGGAAGGACGGTTCGAGGTGGCGCACGGCGGGACGATATTCCTTGACGAGATCGGCGAGATGCCGCTGGAACTCCAGGCCAAGCTCTTGAGAGTGCTGCAGGAGGGCGAGTTCGAAAGGCTCGGGAGCTCCCGTACAATTAAAGTGGACGCAAGGGTGATCGCCTCGACGAGCCGCGACCTGAAGGAGGAGGTGCGCCGGAACCGTTTCCGGGAGGACCTCTATTACCGTCTCAACGTGTTCCCCGTCTCCATCCCGCCCCTGAGGATGCGCTACGGGGACATCCCGCAGCTGGTGCATTATTTCATCGACCGGTACGCGCGGAAGATCGGCAGGCAGATCAAAAGCATCCCGAAGGAAACAATAAAAACCCTTCAGGAGTACTCCTGGCCCGGCAACGTCAGGGAACTGGAGCACGTGATCGAAAGGGCGGTCATCACCAGCACGGGACAGGTCCTGCATCTGGCGGAGGGGCTTGAACACGGCCCTTCGGAAACAAGGGAAGGGGCCGTTAAGGACCTTGCCGCGATGGAAAGGGAGCACATCCTCAGGGTCCTCAATGAAACGGGCTGGAAAATAAACGGGCCGGGCGGGGCCGCCGCCATCCTCAAAATCCATCCCAGCACCCTGCGGTTCCGGCTCAACAAGCTGGGCATCAAACGCAATTAAGTATCAACTTTTTGCTATCAATATTCTGCAGAATATCAATATATTGAGAGCGCCGCCTCCTGGCCGGCCGCTTCCTGATTCATAATTAACCCAATAAAATCAATCATTTTATCGATCCAGACACCGTTTCTCCCCTCCTGGAACGCTTCTTGTAATCTGTGCATCATCATAAACATCGCGGCTCCCGGTGTCAGGGGCCGTACAGGGCGTCCATGAAGATCACGGTTGAGATGAGGGTCAGGCTGGAGAAGGCCCGGGAACTTTATCTTACACTGCAGGCGCTGCTTCCCTCGGTCCGCAATGAGAAGGGCTGCCGTGGTTGCCGGGTCTGCCGGGATCTGGAGGACGGAGAGATATTTCTGCTTGAGGTCGATTGGGATGCGCGGGCAAGCCTTGAACAGTTTATGAATTCATTCTGGGGAGGGGCCCTCCTCGGGGCCATTGATCTGTTGAGCGAATCGCCGCGCGTCAAGCTCGGGGGCAACGAGCCCTGGGCGGGGATGAGCGCCCTCAAGAAGATGAGAACAAAGGAGAAATAACCCTGCTTAAGCCGGGAGTATGGAAAGGAGTAAAAAATATGAATAAATTTACCGCACGCAGCAGAACCGGCATCAGTGTCGCGATCGGTTCGGTGCTGGCGGGGGGGGCGCTGTTCAGCGGCGCTTCCGCCCAGGAAGTCCTTCCGGCCCCGCCGGCCCCGTTCAAGGGGCAGATCGGGCTGAGCGTGAAGGACTCGAAGTCTGATTTCCCCCAGCCTGTACACGCACCCAAGGGGGCGCCCAACGTCGTCGTGATAATCCTCGATGATGCGGGCTACGGTTCATCGAGCACGTTCGGCGGTCCTTGTAACACGCCCAACCTTGACAGGCTGGCCGGGAAAGGGCTGCGCTACACTCAGTTCCACACCACGTCCATTTCGTCGCCCACGCGCGCCGCGCTGCTCACCGGCCGCAACCACCACTCGGCGCATACCGGGAATATCATGGAATTTGCCACGGGGTACCCCGGGTACGACAGCCTGATGGGCAAGGACACCGCGACGGTTGCCGAAGTCCTCAGGCAGAAGGGCTGGAACACCGCCTGGATCGGCAAGAACCACAACGTGCCCGACTGGCAAAACAGCCAGGCAGGACCGTTCGATCTGTGGCCGACCAGTCTGGGCTTCGAGAAGCTCTACGGCTTCATCGGCGGAGAGACCAGCCAGTGGCGGCCGGCGGTCTTTGACGGGACCAATCCGATCGAACCTTATCTGGGAAACCCCGATTACAATCTGGATTACGATCTGGCAGACCAGGCCATCCAGTGGGTGCGCAACCAGAAGGCGGTCGCGCCCGACCGGCCGTTTTTCCTTTACTATGCGCCGGGCGCCACACACGCCCCGCACCATCCGAAAAAGGAATGGGTAGCGAACTACAAAGGGAAGTTCGACCAGGGATGGGACAAGATGCGCGAGGAGACGCTGGCGCGGCAAAAGAAGCTGGGCATTGTCCCAGCCGACACCAGGTTGACAAAGCGCCACGCGCAGATACCGGCCTGGGACTCTCTCAACCCGGAGCAGAAGCAGCTCTATGCGTACATGATGGAGATTTACGCCGGCTATCTTTCCCAGACCGACTATAACGTCGGCCGGGTCCTGGATGCGATTGAGCAGATGGGCCAGATGGAAAACACTCTGGTTGTTTATATCTCCGGCGACAACGGCGCCAGCGCCGAGGGCACGGTCCAGGGCTCCTATAACGAAATGAGCTTTTTTAACATGATTGCGGAAGATTACCGGGAGATCCTGAAACAAAAGGACAACCTGGGCACGTGGAAAACGCATAACCACTATCCGGTCGGGTGGGCGCACGCCATGAATACCCCGTTCCAGTGGGTCAAGGCGGTAGCCTCCCACTACGGCGGCACCGCCAACGGGCTGGTCGTCTCCTGGCCCGCCGGCATCAGGGACAAGGGCGGCATCCGGACGCAGTGGCACCACGTGATCGACATCGTGCCCACAATCCTTGAGGCAACCGGGATCGAACAGCCTTCTTCCGTCAACGGCGTGGCTCAAAAACCGATCGAGGGTGTGAGCATGGCATACAGCTTTGACCGTCCGGACGTTCCCTCCAGACGCCGCACGCAGTATTTCGAGGTATTCGCCTTCCGCGCCATCTATCACGACGGCTGGGTGGCGTGCACCACACCTCCGGCGGCGACCTGGGAAGACCAGACAAAGCGCGCCCGGCCCGATGTGATCACCGGCTACAACTGGGAGCTTTATAATGTCGCAAAAGACTTCAGCCAGGCCGTCAACCTTGCGGCCAGGTATCCCGACAAGCTTCGCGAACTCCAGTATCTGTTCTATGCCGAGGCGGCCAAATACAATGTGCTGCCGCTTGACGACAGCGGCACGGAGAGGATGGACCCGTCCATCCGTCCCAGTCTGACGCGCGGCCGGAGCGAGTTCACCTACTTCGGGGCCGTAAAGCGCATCCCTGAGGGCGCGGCGCCGAACCTGAAGAACAAGTCGTACCGCATCACCGCCGAAGTGGTGATTCCTGAGGGCGGTGCGCAAGGCGTACTGGTGACGCACGGCGGCCTGCCCGGCGGCTACGCGCTGATGCTGGAGAAAGGCACACCGGTATTTCACTACAACGTGGCCAACGTGGCCCACTACAACATCGCGGCCGCGGACCCGCTGACGCCCGGCAGGCATACCGTTGTCTTCGATTTCCAGTATGACGGCGGCGGCATCGGCAGAGGAGGCGCCGGCACGATCAGCGTTGACGGCAGGCAGGTCGCCCGGGGCCGGATCGACCGGACCGTCCCCATCCGCTATTCGATGGATGAGACCTTTGATATCGGCGAAGATACCGGCACACCCGCAAGCCTGGACTACGACGTGCCGTTCAAGTTCAACGGCAAAATCGAAAAGGTGGTCGTCAGGCTCGGCGATACCAGGATCTCCGCCGCAGACCATAACAAGATCCAAAATATCGAGCTGAAGCTCAAGGCTGATTAAGACCGGGGCAACCCCCCGCAAATTGTGACCGTGCGGGCTGCTGAACAGAGGGCGCCCAATACAGGGGTCGCCCTCTGCCGCCGCCTTCAAAAAGAGGAATCAGGCAATGTTGGAGAGATTAGAAAAATTTTCAGTAATAATAATTATCGTCATAACGGCGCTCCTGAATGCCGGCCCCGCGCTGTGCGGCCCGGCCGAAAATGCCGGCGCCCCGGCGAAGGAGGAAAGCAAGGAAGAACTTGCCAAAAAGGTCCAGAACCCCGTTTCCGACCTGATAAGCATCCCCTACCAGAGCAATTTCAACTACAACTACGGCCCGCACAACGGCAACCAGTACGTCGGGAACCTGCAGCCCGTCGTTCCGGTCAACGCGACGAAGGACTGGAACGTCATCACGCGGACGATCATTCCTTTGGTAAGGCAGCCCGAGCTGGCGCCGAACGTCGGGGACGTCTGGGGACTCGGCGACATCCAGTTCACCGCCTTCCTGTCGCCGGCGAAGCCCGGAGGCTTTATCTGGGGGGCCGGCCCCATGTTCCAGTTCCCCTCGGGCACGGACAGCTCGATCACGGCGGGAAAATATGCGGCGGGACCGTCGGCCGTCGTCCTGAGGATGGACGGTCCCTGGGTGTACGGGGTGCTGTCCAACTACATATCGTCGTTTGCGGGCCAGGATGACCACGGCTCCGTGAGCCTGTGGACGACCCAGCCGTTCATCAATTACAACCTCCCCGACGGCTGGTACCTCGTTACGAGCCCGATCATCACGGACAACCTGACGGCCGAAAGCGGCCAGCGCTGGACGGTGCCCGTGGGCGGCGGCGTGGGAAAGATCATCAGGTTCGGCAAGCTGCCCGTAAACATGTCCCTGCAGGGATTCTACAACGTGGAGCACCCGGACATCGGTCCCGAGTGGAGCGTCAGGTTCCAGGTGCAGGTCCTGCTGCCGAAATCGGTTTTCTGATATTCGGCAATCAGGCAAGGAAGGGATCAAGGGATTTCAGATGAAAAAAATAATTTCCAATATGCTGTGCTGCCTTTTACTGGGGGCAATCCTTACAGCCGGTCCCGCCTGGGCCGGCGGTATAATGCTTTACCAGATCGGCACTCCCGACGTGGGACTCGCGGCCGCCGGCTACGCCGCCCGCGCCCAGGACGCTTCAACGGTCTTCACCAACCCCGCGGGGATGGGCCGACTGGAAAAGTCCCAGTTCCTGGGCGGCATGCAGGCACTTTACGGCGATGTGAAATTCAGCCCCGATTCGGCCACGACCACAAGCGGCACCGACGGCGGAACGGCCGTCGGCCTCGTGCCCGGGGGGAGCCTTTTTATCACTCAGAAAATCAATGAGAGCTGGAGCTTCGGATTCGGCGCCCTTTCCTATTTCGGGATGAGCCAGGGCTACGACGACAACTGGGTGGGCCGCTACTATGTCCAGAAGTCGACAATCCTGGGCGAGACGCTCATGCCGGCAGTCAGCTGCAAGGTGAACAGCTGGCTGTACCTCGGAGCGGGCCTCAATATGATGTATGGCTATCTTTCGGACCAGGCCGCAGTCAACAACGCGGGCGAAAACCGGCCCGACGGGCAGCTCAAGTACAGGGACCGCGAGTGGGGATACGGAGGGAACTTCGGCATCCTTGTCGAGCCCAGGGAGGGGACGCGCTTCGGGCTCACCTACCTGACGGAAGTGAATCTCGACTTCGCCGCGACTCCCGAGTTCAGCGGGCTCGGGCCCGTGCTCGAGGCCTTCCTGAGGAGTCAGGGGCTCACCGCGAGCAAAATGAACCTGGGCATGACGGTGCCCCAGATGGTGATGTTCAGCGGCTATCATGAGTTGAACGCGAAATGGGCCGTCATGGGCAATGTCGGCTGGCAGGACTGGTCCCGGTTCGGAAAAGTGGACGTAAGCGTTGATTCCAGCACCCCCGTGTCGCTGACGGCGGACAGCAACTACAAGGACACCTGGCACGCCGCCCTGGGTGTCCAATACAAATCCTCGCCGTCATGGACGCTGTCGTTCGGCGTTGCCTATGACAGCTCCGCCGTCGACGACGACAAACGCACCGTGAGCGTCCCCATGGGCGAGATCTGGGGAATCGCCGCCGGCGCCCAGTATGCGGTCGGCCCGAACCTAGCCATTGGAGCAGCCTACCAGTTGGGCTGGCTCGGCGACATGCCGGTCAACGAGCGGCGCGGCCCCCTGGCGGGCAGGGTATCCGGCGAATTCGAAAATTCGAGCTTCAGCTTTTTCGCGCTCAACGTGAAATGGACGTATTGAGAGATTTATGCCTGAAGCTGCAGCGCTCTAACGCAGGCGCTGCAGCTTTCCGCTTTCGCGGTCTTCTTGAAAAACCCCTCATCTCATGTTAATCCGTCTAATCTGTCTTGAGACGGGACCCTGGTTCAAAATCCTTTTTTGGGAAGGAAAATTCCCATCCCGATGAAGTCCCATCATTTTACAGAAGGCCTGAGACGGACGTTTCCGCTTTTCATCGGCGTGGTCCCGTTCGGGCTCGCTTACGGGATCTCCGCAAAGACCGCCGGGTTGAGCCTCTTCCACACTGTGTTCATGTCTTTGTTTGTCTTTGCCGGCGCATCCCAATTCATTGCGGTGGAATTGATGAAACAGAAGGCGTGGGCTGCCGCGATCCTGATAACCACCCTGGTGGTCAACCTGCGCCACATCCTCATGGCTTTGTCTCTCAAGCCTTTCCTGAACCGGTACGGCATCGTCCAGAGGCTCGCGGCCGCGTTCGGCCTCATCGATGAAACATATGCGGTAAGCAGCATTTATTACACCGAAAAAAAAGAAGGGTTCATATCCTTCCTGTTTGCCTCCGCCGCCCTGATGTACGCCGGCTGGGCCGGGAGCTCATTTGCAGGTTACATCCTGGGAGAGCAGATAAAGGACCCGCTGAAATGGGGATTGGATTTCGCCATGCCGGCCACGTTCATAGGCATTCTGGTCCCGCAATTGAAATCAAAAACCATCGTCTGCGCCGTAATTGCTTCCGCCATAAGCGCCGTGGCTTTCAAGGTCTGGATGAACAATCCCATGTTCATTTTATTCGGGGCATTGATCGGTGCGTCCGCCGGATACGCGCTGGAGAAGAAATGGACCAGATAACTCTTGTCATAATCGGGATGGGGATTGTCACCTATGCAACGCGCAGCCTGATGCTGAGCATGAATTTCAAAATAGCCAAGAACCTGGAGCTGTTTTTGTCATTCGTGCCTTTTTCGATATTGAGCGCATTGATTTTTCCGACCCTGCTTGTACCCGGGAAAGATCTCGACCTGAGCATCTCCAACCATCACCTCCTGGCGGGGATTGTCGCCATAGCCGTGGCTTATTTTTCCAGGAAAGCCGTAGTCACAGTAATAATTGGACTTGCTTTTATGCTGCTCGTTAAGGCAATAACTTTGAACGGCATATTTTTTTGAAGCATCAGGTTGAAGCACCAGGTTGAAGCCTCAGGGCCGGCTCTTTAAATGAGGAAGAGTTATGAAGATAACCAGGCTGGATAAAATAGAAAGAAAACCCATGTCGATGGAAGGGGCCAGGAACGTATTGAAACAGGTGCCTGTTTCCAGGGAGGACGGTTCGCCGTTAGTGTCTGTGCGCGTCTTCACTATCGAACCGGGCGGGCACACCCCGTACCACACCCATAATTTCGAGCACATCAATTACATCATCGAGGGCACCGGCGCGGCGGTGACCGAAAGCGGCGAAGAGCGCCCCCTGAAACAGGGGGATTTCGCGCTGGTCCTTCCGGGCGAAAAGCACCAGTACAGGAACCTCTCACCCGACAAGCCGCTCATCATGATCTGCGCGGTCCCGAAGGAATACGAGTAGTTCCACGTTATCGGGGCGGGCGTTAAATTGACGAACCGGGATCCGGCGATTGGCTCATCATTTCAGAATTATCAAGACTCGGGAGGATCTCAACATTGCTGCAGCCCCTTCGGGTATCCTTTAATTTTTTCTGGCTATGGGAGGCGGTGTGCCTCCCCCCTAGGTACGGGGGGGCAGTCATGACAATCCGGGTTCCTTTGCCTTCTCCAGATTGGATAATAAGGTGTCCCCCGAAGTGCCTGGTCCTTTCGCGGATGCTGAAAAGGCCGTATCCTCCGCTGCTCACATCTGGTTGGAACGCCTGCCGCTTGTCGAACCCTTTGCCGTTGTCTATGATTTCTATCCTTACCTTTTTCTTGCCTCCCGATACTTTAACGAGAACTTTATCGGCTTTGGCATGTTTCACGACATTCATCAGGAGTTCCCGGGTGGCCTGGAAAAGGAGGATCTGGATCTCGTGCTGCAAAGGCGTGAATCCATCTGCGGCATTAAACTCAATATTGATTCCGTGCTGATTTGCTATCTGCTCCGTAAGCCATTCCATAGCAGGTATGAATCCCAACTCGTTCAGTACCGGAGGGCTCATCTCTGCCATGATAAACCTTGCCTGGGTTATGGATTGGGATATGAAACTCTGTAACTCTTGAAAGATCCTGGAACTTTTTTCAGGAATGTCATCCTGGATCAGCTGGCTCCTCAATTTAGCAGCTCCTATGGTCTGAATGACGGTGTCATGGAGATCGGCGGCGAAGTGCTGCCTTGAGCGCTCATCAGCCATTACAATTTCAGCTGATATTGCCCTTAAGTTTTTCTGGGCGGTGCGCAGTCTTTTTTCCGTGCGCTTTCGTTCCTCTATTTCGGACAGCAGGGATTTGTTTGTTTCTGACAACTGGGCCGTCCGCTCACGGACTTTGATTTCCAGATCATTGCGGGATTCTCTGAGTGCTTCTTCCATCCTCTTGCGTTCCGAAATGTCGGTTAATACAGCCCGGATTGTGCCTGTTTCATGCCCTTGTTCATCTAAAACGGCAATGCTCTCAATTGAGACCCAGGCATTGTTTATTAATTTCAATTCGCAGTTTTCCGGGGATCCGGACTGCAGGACCTTGCGGCGGTATAGATAGAATGTATCCTGAAAACCGGGGTTGATGAAATCATGAAGAGATTTGTTTACTATCTGCAGTTGAGTCGTTCCGAGTATCCTGCTGCCGGTCAGATTCGATTCCAGGACGGTCCATTTTTCATCGAAGATGAAGTAACCCGCGGGGGCGGACTGATACAGGTCGAAATACTTTGCGCTGATCTCTTCAAGGCGGGCCTGGATCTGTCTGAGCTCGTCATTCTGCATCTCAAGCTCGATCTGATGGACCTGCAATTCATGCATCAGTTTATCCACAGGGCGGCTGTCTTCCTCTCTCTCCTTATGTTTGGAAGACAAAACCTTTTCCGCCTGCTTACGGAGTGAATCTTTAGTGGGCCGTTTCATAATCTGCTCATGTATAGGCTCTATTTTAACCTTAAATTTTAAATTTTATACTTTATTTGCCTGTATTCGGGTATCAGGAAATCGCGTAATTTTCATGCGCCAAATTCTTAGTTCAAGCAACCAAAAACTCAACTCATAGAAACGAATTGAATATATCAATGCTTTCAACTATATTTTCCGGGCTTCTATTTATGCGGCGATCAGGAACTCTGCAGCGGATTAAATTCATCGGTTATGAGGAAGCGCCATGAATCAAAAGAAGAGCAACAAGACTCGTCCAACAACTCCCAAAATATCTGCCGGGAAGACTGCCACAAGGGCTAAGCCTCGCATCAAGAAAGACCGGTCAGGAAAGAAAACGCCGGTCATATTTCCTGTCGTCGGGATAGGCGCCTCCGCCGGCGGCCTGGAAGCCCTGGAGGCATTCTTCCGCAATATGCCGCCGCAGCCCGGCGTGGCGTTCGTCGTTGTCCAGCACCTCGATCCGACTTATAAGGGGATCCTGACGGAACTTCTCCAGCGCACCACAACGATGCCGGTCTTCCAGATAAAGGACGGGATGACGGTCGAGCCCGATCACGTCTATGTCATCCCGCCTAATGCGGACCTGTCGATCATCAAAGGGACCCTGCACTTGGAGAAACAGGCGATCACCCGAGGGCTCAGGCTTCCCATCGACTCCTTTTTCCGGCATCTCGCCGAAGACCAGGGGGAAAAGAGCATAGGCATCATCCTTTCCGGGATGGGCTCAGACGGCACCAACGGCATCAAGGCCATCAAGGAGAAGTTGGGGATGGCAATGGCCCAGGACCCCAACTCGGCCAAGTACGACTCAATGCCCAGCAGCGCCATCGGGAGCGGTCTTGTGGACTTCATTGCGCCTGCGGAGGAGCTTCCCGGAAAGCTCATCGAATATATTCGGCATGCCGTAAAGGGCGGGCCACGGGAGGCGCTTCCCGAAGACGAAAAGACCCGTAGCGGCCTCGAACAGATATTCCAGTATATCCGGAACCGGACAGGGCATGACTTTTCACTTTACAAAAAGAATTCCATAATCCGCCGGATTGAAAGGCGGATGGGCATCCACCAGATTGAAAAGTTGTCCGACTATCAGCGGTATCTGCGGAATAACCCGCACGAAATCGACCTGCTCTTCAAGGAACTGCTCATCGGTGTGACAAGCTTTTTCCGCGACCCCGCGGCCTTCGATCTGCTGAAAAAGAAATATATTCCCGCACTGATCCAAAGGATTCCGAAAGGCTCCACGATCCGGGTCTGGGTGCCCGGATG
>JBDKTK010000436.1:0-5993 GCA_039680225.1 Syntrophaceae bacterium | reverse complement strand
GATTTACCAGGACCAGATTTACCTGCCCGATGCAGGCCATTTCTACCCGGCCGACCTCACAGAGGAGCACAAGTTCGACGGCCTCGAAGTGCTTTTCCGCGCTATAAGGCCCTCCGATGAGGACCAGATGAGGAGGCTCTTCTACAGGTTTTCCGACCGCGCCGTGTACTACCGGTATTTCAGCCCCATCAAGGCAATGCCCCACCCGAAAATGCAGGAATATGTCAATGTGGATTATAAGAAAGTCATGTCCATTGTCGGGCTGGTCAGGGAATCCGGCATGGAAACCATAATCGCCGAGGCCCGCTATGTCCGCCATAAAGACAGCCAGCTTGCCGATGTTGCTTTCATAGTAGACGAGGAATACCAGGGCCGGGGAATCGCATCCTATATGTTCAATCTCCTGATCAGGGCCGGGATGGACAGGGGCATTGAGGGTTTCACCGCCGATGTTCTAACCGATAACAAGTCGATGATGAAGGTGTTCGAGAACAGCCCCTATCCGATCCAGACCAAGCTTGAGGACGGCAGTTATTCGCTTTTGATCCCGTTCCGGGGGAAAGCTGACTGATTTTATTCGCCTTTGGCTTCCCACTCTGATAAGTTTTTTTAAGAGAATCTTGTAAGGACACTTAATGAAAAATAACAAACGCAAACTCATTTTCATCGGAACTGCCCTTGTCCTGTTGCTTGCAGCCGGGGGCCTCCTCGCGCAGGAATCTGTGATTGATTCGGTAAAGGAGTACTTCCAGTCATTTTCCCCCCGGCAGACCGTGATCATGAAGGACCGTTACACAATGCTGAGGGGCCATTCAGGCGGAGTCTGGGGCCTGGCTTTCAGCCCCGACGGGGCGGCGCTTGCTTCCGGCGCCATGGACGACCAGGTCATCGTTTGGGACCTGAAAACAGGCAAACAGAAACTCGTCCTGAAAAAACATACCGACCCGGTCCTTTCGGTGAAATACAGCCCCGACGGGAAACTCCTTGCCTCAGCCGGAAAGGACAAGACAATAATCATATGGGACCCCTCGACCGGAGAGCACCTGAAGACCCTCACGGGACATGCGAGCTGGGTAGTGGGCCTGGCCTTCACTCCCGATGGGAAGAGGATCGCTTCCGGCGGCGACGACGGGAAGATTATTGTCTGGGACGTGCAGAAAGGCTCCGTCCTCAATACATTCGAAGGCACGGGCGAACCCATCAATGCAATAGCCATGAGCCCTGACGGCAAAAGCCTGGCATCGGGCGGCGAAGACAGGACTGTAACGATAAGGGACCTGCGAACGGGAAAAATCCGGCACAGCCTGGCGGGACACAAGAGCTGGGTAAAGTCGCTCGCGTTCAGCCCCGACTCAAAACTGCTGGCTTCCGGGAGCCTCGACCAGCTTATAATCCTCTGGGACGCACAGACGGGAAACAGGATTCAGACCCTCGTGGGGCACAAGAGCTGGGTGCTGTCGATGGCCTTCACTCCCGACGGGAAAAATCTGGTTTCCGGCAGTTCCGATGCAAGTATAAATTTCTGGAATATTGCCACAGCCAAACTCGAGTATTCCCTGAAGAACAATTTCGGCTATATACTTTCAATAGCCTTAAGCCCTGACGGGAGGAAAGTGGCCGCAGGCACGGATGAAAAAAATATAGTCCTGTTTAATCTGAACGAGCATGCAGGAAAGTCCTGAAATAAACAGCAAGACACAATGAAGCAGGGGAAAAGAGCAGGAGATTACGTCACCAACGGGACGATTCCGGAAATAGGGGCCCTCGGCGCCGATGGCGGCGGCTCATCGGGAGGAAACCGGCTGCAGCCCTTTTCGGCAATCCGCAAAACCGTGGTCCGGAAATATTATTCGTCTCTGGAACGCTATCTCGGATTTTTGCTGAATTCGGGCATCTCGCCGAATTTCATCACCGTCGCCGCTTTGCTCATCTCATTCGTTGCTGCTTATGCTCTCAGCATCGGCAGTTTCCTCACGGCCGGATGCCTTCTGTTCCTGGCGGGCTTTTTCGACACTCTTGACGGCGCAATCGCCAGGCTTAAAGGGCAATCGAGCCTTTACGGCGCCCTGCTGGATTCGACCCTGGACCGTTACTCGGAATTTTCGATTTTTTTCGGCCTGCTTATTTATTACCGGAACGACTGGATCTTCTTTTTCATAATGCTGGCGCTGCTCGGCTCGGTCATGGTCAGCTACATAAAGGCCAGGGCACAGTCGCTTGGCCGGACCCGGACCGTGGGGCTCATGCAGAGGCCGGAAAGGTTAGCCGTGCTTGTCTTTGGCGCACTGCTCAACCCCCTTTCTCCATATATTGTTTCCGGCTCCCCCGATTTCATCATGAAAAGCTTTTTAGTCCTGCTGGCAGTCCTCACCAATGCCACGGCAATCCGCAGGCTCCGGGAAGGGAAAAAAGACCTCGCCTCTAGTTAAGAAACCCGATCAGGAAAATGCCGGCCAGCATCAGCGCGGCGCCCGCGATCCGCTCCCGTATGCGTTCCTCCCTGAACCAGAAAGCGCCGTAAAGGACACTGAAAAGCAGGCTCGTTCTCTTGATTGAGATCATGTAAGCGGCTTCAATCCTGGAAATCGCGACCATGTGGCATATTACAGTCAAGGCAACTACAAGGCCCAGGATGGCCCCCGCTGCAGGTCTCGCCAGAAAGCTCCCGGAACCTGCATTCGAAAAAGGCCACATAAGGGCCATAACGATCGTCAATAACATGGAATACATCATGCCGAAGAACACCGGTTCCGAATTCACTACCGCCAGTTTCCCGATTGTCGACGTGATCGAAAAAATGAAAGAGACCAGGATCATGTACCTGGAGCCGGGCTCTTCGAGGGCCGCTTTGAACGGGCGCGCCCACCCCGCCGCCAGTTTTGACAGGTTGAGGATATAGGAACCGGCGACAATCAGGAGAATCCCGGCGCATCCCCAAAGGCTTATTTTTTCCCCCAGGACGATCCGTCCCGTCAGGATTACGAATACGGGAGTGAATGCCAGGAAGGGAATGGAGAGTGAAAGCGGCGCAACTTTCAGCGCCTTCATATAAATAAGGAACGCTGCGATTTCCAGCGGCAGCGCGATTGCCACGCATATCCAGAAGGTAAGGTTCGTTTCCGGCCATGATACAAATGCAAATATGAGCGCCATCCAGGGAAAAGCATACAGCAGGCGGGCAAGGCCCATCTCATACGGGGTGAGCCCCGAGAAGAATTTTTTGAGCAGCGCATCCGATGTGGCCGCGCCCAATCCTGCCATAAGTGCAATTACAACCCAGGGAACCATATGCCAAGCCAGTTTAAATATCGAAATTACAGGGAAAATGTGTTAAATGAAACCTCATTTTAAATAACAGGAGTGCGAAATGCCGGAAGAATCCAAACCTAAATTAAGAATCAACCAGAACGACCTGTACAAGGAAGAAGTTTTTACCGATATGAAGGTCGCCGCAATCCGACAGCTGACGCCCGTCAAAACCAACGGCGAGGCCGATAAGGCCCGCAAGATGCTCTATTTCGGCCAGACTCAGGTATATACTCATCAGGGACCCATACCGATCCAGTTCCCCATACCGGATGTAAAGAACCTTCAGCAGGCCATAGATAAATTCCCCGATGTGATGGAACAGTTTATGGATAACCTCATGAAAGAGGCTGAAGAGATGAAGCGCCAGGAGCAGTCCCGCATCATCGTCCCGGATTCAGGGATCGGCCAGGGGCCCGCTCCGGGGAAAATTATCCTCAAATAAAATGCCCGGGAATTTTCGGGGGCGGCTTTTCGGGCGCCCCCGGTCTTATTCATAACCCAATTCCCTTAATTGATCCTCGTCCATGCCCAGGTAATGGGCTATCTCATGGATAACTGTTATTGCTATCTGCTCTTCGAGTTCATCCAAATCCGCGCACATGGCTTCAAGCGGCTCCTGGAAAATGAAAATCGTATCGGGGAAAAGAGGCGGGATAGTCACTGATCTGTTCATTAGCGAATCTCCCCTGTAAATGCCCAGGAGGGAATTATCCGGGGGCAGGCCCGTCTCCTCCAGAAGGTCTTTCGACGGGCGGTCCTGGACGGAAATTACTATGTTTTCAAGGTGGTCACGGAACTCGGGAGGAATGCGGGAAATGGCATTCCTTACCGCCTTGTCGAATTCCCCGCTGCGGAGCTTCATTTTATGAAATCCATAACCGCGTTGTTGAATTTGTCCGGCTCCTGGATGTGCAAAGCATGGCCGCATCCTTCAAACGGCAATATTGATGCATCCGGGATTTGGCTTTTCATGTACTCGTAATTGTCCGGCCCGTAATAGTTGCTTTCCGTGCCATACGTGAGCAGGCAGGGCACTGTTATCCCGGGCAGAACGGGGCGGTAATCCTTCATTGCCATGGATATCCACATGCTCACGATGACGAAGGGATTGTTTAACCTCGACTGCTCGTAAATCCACGGGAGGTCTTCTTTTCCCTTGAATGAGGCTTCCAGGCCGGACCTCAGCTTTTCGCTTGCCGCAGGCCTCATCAGGATTCTTTCAGCAACCACCCTGCTGTATGCATCCCAGTCCCGGCACATCGCCGCGAGCACTGAAAGGTTGTCCTCATGGCCGAAATCCCCCGGCTTGCCCGACGCTCCGGCCAGGCCGAAGCGCCAGTCGGCGGCCTTGAGAAGTTTGGGGGACATATCGATAATAACTATCTTGCCGAGCCTTTCGCAGGTGCAGTTCCGGATATATTCGAAAAGGACATGGGCCCCCATAGACCAGCAGACGACCGATGTTTTCCGGATTTCAAAATGGTCCATGATCTCTTCGAGGTCCTGCGCATATCTCTCCAGAGTCAAACCTTTGGAGGCTTCGGAAAGGCCGTGCCCTCTCAGATCATAGGCGATGACACGGTATTTCTGCGACAGTACGGGAATTTGTTTTTTGAAGTAATTAAGATTGGCAGTCAGGCCGTGGATAAGGAACAAGGGCTCCCCCGATCCGGATTCCAGGTAATTCAGTTTTATGCCGTCGCTGGTTTCAATAGAACTCATAAAGCCTTTTCCGGGAGGATTTACGAAGGAAATTATCAGGAAAGAGCATAAACAGCAAGAGCCTGTGCAGAACGGAAATGATTGACAGAGGGCTTACAAATCTTTAAAATCCTTGATTCTAATTCTCAGAAACAACGGGGGACCCTTTAATGGAGAAGATACCTATAACCAAGGGCGGTTATGAAAAACTCAAGAGGGATCTTGAGCATCTTAAAAAAGTTGAGGTGCCGGAGAATGTCAGGGCAATAGAGGAAGCAAGGGCCCATGGCGATATCTCCGAAAATGCCGAATTCGCCGCAGCCAAGGAGAGGCAATCTTTCATCCAGGGCAAGATCCAGGAAATCGAGAACAACCTTGCCATGTCAAATGTGATCGATCTCAAAGATCTCAACGGGGAGAAGGTCGTCTTCGGTTCGCATGTTTCCATTATGGATGTGGACAGCGAAAAAGAAGAGGAATATCAGCTGGTCGGCCCCTGTGAATCCGATATCAGCCAGAACAAAATTTCCGTGACATCTCCGATCGGCAAGGCCCTGATCGGCCGCAGGATCGGGGACCAGGCCAAGGTCCAGACGCCCCGGGGCTTGCGTGTATTTGAGATTGTGGACATAGAAATCAGAGAGGAATAGGGTCCCCGTATTCCAACTGGATATGGCCCAGCTCAAACAATTCGTTGGTTTCCATTTTCTCATAGAGCTCTATTACTTCTTCGGGAGGACCCTGCATATGACCCGAGGCGTGCAGCTCATATTTGTGTTCAGGGGCGTATGCTTCGATTTCTTCATCTTCGGGCCTTTCTTCCTCATTCCATTTTGAGAACTTCACCTGGACGCCTTCCGGAAGATTTGACACCCTCTGTTTAATCTTTTCCGCTATATCCCTGGAGAAAGCCTTGAGAAAAAAGTCGAAAGAGGCGCCCCGGATAGACTTGACGGACAGAACGTTCAGATGGACCGGCCTTT
>JBDKTK010000435.1:0-3669 GCA_039680225.1 Syntrophaceae bacterium | reverse complement strand
GCCTGCAAGAAGGGCGACAACGTCATGCCCTTCTGCATCGAGGCGGTGAAGAACATGGTCAGCGTCCAGGAAATCTGCGACGTTTATCGCGAGGTCTTCGGCGAATACCGTGATCCGGGTCTGTACTAGAAATTTTCGGGAGGGAATACAATACTATGGCAGATAGAAAAATACGCATAATGGTTGCAAAGCCCGGGCTCGACGGACACGACCGGGGCGCAAGGGTGCTCGCACGCTGTTTCCGCGATGCGGGTTTCGAAGTCATTTACACGGGCTGCCATCAGACGCCCGAACAGATAGCCGCTTCGGCAATCCAGGAAGACGTGGACGTGGTGGGCCTCAGCTGCCTTTCCGGCGCCCACCGGTACCTTTTCCCGGCAGTTGTGAAACTGCTTAAGGAACAGGGCGCAGATGACATTACGGTTATCGGCGGCGGGATCATCCCGGAACAGGATTTTCAGGGGCTCTATGATGCCGGTCTCAAAGCGCTCTTCACACCCGGCGCCAAACTGGATTACATTGTAGAGTGGATAAACACGAACATCAGTCCAAGAGTGTAAAGGGTCAAAGAATGGAAATAGGAAAGAAGATCAAAGCGGGGGATGTTCGGGCTGCTTCCCGCCTGATCAGAAACATTGAAGACAATATCCCTGAAGCAAAGACGACAATAAAGCATATCTTCCCGTTGACGGGGAATGCTCACGTTGTCGGTATTACCGGATCTCCCGGCGCGGGCAAGTCCACTCTCGTAGACGGGCTCATCGAGTTCACCCGTAAGCGGAACAAGACGGTCGGGGTACTGGCTGTCGATCCCACGAGTCCCTTTACGGGCGGCGCCATTCTCGGCGACAGGATCCGGATGCAGCGCCACGCCGAGGATCCCGGCGTATTCGTCAGGAGCCTGGCGACCAGGGGCGCCCTGGGCGGCCTGGCAAAAGCGGTCGGCGATGCCATTCACGTACTCGATGTCATGGGCAAGGATTTCGTCCTTGTCGAGACAGTCGGTACGGGCCAGCAGGAAGTGGAAATCATCAATCACGCCCATACGGTCATTGTTGTCCTTGTCCCGGGCATGGGGGATGAGATCCAGGCCATCAAGGCCGGCATCATGGAGATCGCGGATATATTCGTGGTCAACAAGGCGGACCGGGACGGGGCCGGCAAACTCCAGAGGGAGCTGATGGCCGTTCTGGACATGTCGGCGATTCCCAACGGCGGCTGGAGGCCCCCGATCCTCTCCATCGGCAACGCTTTTGATCCGGTGGAATTCGAACGGGGCGTAACCGAGCTCACCACCAAGGTGCAGGAGCATTACGACCACCTGGTCCAGAGCAATATGTTAGGCGACAGGAAGCGCCGTAAAACGGCCCATGAGCTCAACGAAGCAATAAGGGCCAGCATCCTTGAACCTGTCCTGGACAGGCTTATTACATCCGGCGACCTGGAACGTATGATCGACAGCCTGCTTAAAAAGGAATCGGACCCATATACGATTTCCGAAGAGATAGCTAAAAAGTACCTGAAAGATTGCATGTAAAAGCTTCAGGATAAAGCTCGTAAACGAAACCCGGGGCTTCACTCAAGTCCCGGGTTTTTAAATGACAGTACATATTGTCATTCTGAGCGTCAGCGAAGAATCTGTTTTTAAAAGAAAGATTCTTCGGTCGCAAGCTCCCTCAGAATGATAAAGTCGAATGAGAGGTAATCGTGAGCAATATACTCGAGGAAACACTGGCGCGCTTTAACAAGGGAATAGTCATCGTCATTACGGGAAACGGCAAGGGCAAGACCACGGCCGCCATGGGCCAGGCCCTGCGGGCCCTGGGCCACGGCTTCAAGGTGCTGGTCATCCAGTTCATGAAGGGGAAAAAATACGGCGAGGTGCTCTGCGCGGAAAAGCTCCTGCCCAATCTCAAGATAATCCCCTGCGGCCTCGACAGCTTCGTCATGAAAGACAACCCGGCGCCCGTCGATATCGAACTGGCCAGGCAGGGCCTGAAGCTGGCAAAGGAAGCAATCGCTTCCGGGGAATACCAGATGGTCATCCTCGACGAGATCAATGTGGCGCTTGATTTCAAACTCATCCCGCTCGAAGAGGTCCTGGAACTCATCCGCAACAAGCCGGACTCAATCGACCTCGTCCTCACGGGCCGCTATGCGCCCCAGGAGGTCATCGATCTGGCCGACACCGTCAGCGAAGTGAAGGAGATCAAGCACCATTATGCCAAGGGCATTAAAGAGAGGGCGGGAATAGAATTTTAACTTGTGGATTTTATCTTTAAAGTGAAAACGGGTTCAGATGATCTGAACCCGTTTTTTAATTTACCGGTCACTGGGCCTGTCGAAGTGACCTCACCTCTCTTTATTTCACGTAAATCCGGAAGTCCACGACCTTGACGCCCTTTTCGTAGACCAGGACGGGGTTGAGGTCGATCTGGTCGAATTCCGGGTGGTCGACCGCCAGGCGGCCCAGGTTCCTCATGGTTTCGATCAGCGCCTTTTCGTCTTTCGGCTTTTGGCCCCTGATTCCGGCGAGCAGCGGATGGCCTTTAATCGACCGGATCATCGCCTTGAGTTCGTCATCTCCTGCCGGCAGCAGGCAGAACTGGACGTCCTTGTATATCTCGGTGAAAATCCCTCCCAGGCCGAACATCAGCGCAGGCCCGTACTGGGGGTCCCGGATAACGGCCAGGATGACTTCGACGCCTCCCGGCCCGGCCATCGGGGAAACGGTGATCCCGTCCATTCTTGCCCCCGGGACCTTTGCCTTCACATTGGCCACTATCTCATTGAAGGCCTTCCTGATTTCCGGCGCTTTCGCCACGTTGAGCTTCACCCCCCCCGCGTCCGACTTGTGCGCGTCGTCGGGCGAGGAGATCTTCAGCGCCACGGGGCCGCCGATTTTTTTCGCTATTTCGACCGCTTCCGCAGGGGTTGAAGACATCCTGGTCTCCACGGCCGGCAGCTTGTATTTTTTCAGGAGCGAGACAGCTTTATTGACGGGAAGCAGATTCGCTGCCGCCGCCGCGTGCGGCTCCTCTTTCTTCTTTTCGGCTTTCTCCTCATCGAAGCGCACGAGCTGATACAGCGCCTTTATCCCACGCTCCGGCGTCGGGTAAACGGGAATCCCTTTCTTGTGCATCTTGAGCGCCTCTTCGCGCTCCACGTCGGCGCCGCCGCAGAAGATTATGAGTTCGCCCTTCCCCGTCGCGATATCGGACGCGCCGTGGATGGGGTCGCCGAAGATCACCACGCTGGTGTCGTATTCGGATTTGGCGACCGCAATCGATTTAGCATACAGGCTCGGGTCGGTAATGGCGTCGCCCGTCAGGTCGATGGGGTTGCTCACGCCGCAGTGGGCCGGCAGAAAGGCCCGGAGCTTGTCCTTGAGCGCCTGGGTGGGCGCCGGGTTGGTAAACCCCAGTTTCTCCGATTCGTCGATGCCGAGGATGGCCGCTCCGCCCGAGCTGGAAATGTTGAGCAGCCTTTTGCCTTTGGGCTTTTCCATGTAGGCCAGGGCCTTGGCAAAATCGTAGAGCTCTTCGAGGTTGTCGGCCCGGTTGACCTTGAAGCGCCGGAAGATCGCTTCGTAAATGGCATCGCTGCCCGCCATGGACTTTGTGTGGCTCTCAGCGGCGACTTTGCCGCGCGGGGTCCGGCCGGATTTGA
>JBDKTK010000434.1:0-3680 GCA_039680225.1 Syntrophaceae bacterium | reverse complement strand
GCCTGCAAGAAGGGCGACAACGTCATGCCCTTCTGCATCGAGGCGGTGAAGAACATGGTCAGCGTCCAGGAAATCTGCGACGTTTATCGCGAGGTCTTCGGCGAATACCGTGATCCGGGTCTGTACTGAACGGGCATATTTTCAGGAGACAATATGGAGATCGCAGAAAAGATCAGGGGCGGCAATGTCCGGGCAGCGTCACGTTTGATCAGGGACCTGGAGGACGGGATCCCGGATACGAGGGAAATAATTAAAGAGCTGTTCCCATTCACGGGAAATGCCCATGTTATCGGCCTGACCGGCTCTCCAGGAGCGGGCAAGAGCACACTGATAGACGGGATGATAAGCAACTTCCGGAAGAACGGGTCCAGGGTGGGAGTGCTGGCAATCGATCCCACCAGCCCTTTTTCCGGAGGCGCCGTACTGGGAGACAGGATACGCATGCAGAGGCATGCAGAAGACCCGGGTGTGTTCATCCGCAGCCTGGCTTCCCGCGGCACGCTGGGCGGGCTCTCGAGGGCGGCTGCGGATGCCGTCCATGTCATGGATGCCATGGGAATGGATTACATTTTGATTGAGACGGTCGGTGCAGGGCAGCAGGAAGTGGATATAATAAACCACGCCCATACGGTCCTGGTGGTGCTGGTCCCGGGTATGGGAGACGAAATCCAGACGATGAAGGCGGGCATAATGGAGATTGCCGACATATTCGTTGTGAACAAGGCCCATTGTGACGGTGCGGGTAAACTCCACAGGGAATTGGTGGTCATGATCGACATGGCGCCCATCCCGCCGGGCGGCTGGAGGCCTTCAATAATCCAGGTCAGGGATGTCAATGATGCGATCGCTTTCGAAAACGGGATAGATGAAATTGCCGGGCAACTGCGGGCCAACCTGAATTTTCTGCTCGGAAGCGGGCACATGGGCGGGCGGCTGCAACGCAGGACAGCAAGGCAGTTGAATGAGGCACTGTCCGCGGCCATACTGGGACCGGTGCTGCGGAAGATGTCCGATACCGGGGAGTTCGAAAACATTATTGATCGTCTCCTCAAAAAAGAAACAGATCCGATAACCGCATCCGAAGAAATCGCGGCCAAATACACCAGCCTGTAAATTCCGCGGATGGAAGGAGAAAGGCGACTTCAGGCATCGCTGTTAGAAGTTGAATTTACAGTCTGGTGAAGATAATAATAAATATTGCAGCGCGGCTGCAGCGTGGATCCCGGCATTGCCTGGAGGGCCGCTGGTATGCTCAGCACCAGGATTTACCATATCACGCATTCAAAAGATTACGGCATCTGCTCCCTGTATTTCTGGGGCTGCAACCTTGATTGCCGCATGTGCCTTTTGAAGAAAGAAGCATACGACTGCCATCTGCCGGAGAACCGGCTCAGGATCTATGATTCGGATTATGCAAGCCCGAAGCCCTCGCGATTTCTCAATTTCGCCAAATTGACCGAACTGCTTTCATCCCTGGAAATCAAATCAACGTTCCTGATGGGTGCGGAGCCTCTCCAGGATCCCTCCCTGCCGCATGTCCTGGTATACTTGAAATTCAGACAATCGAGAATAACTCTGCTCACCAACGGCCTGAAATTTCCGCCGGTCCGCCGCCTGGACGAAATAATCTTCAGCATCAAGGCGGTCAGCCCGGATCTGCACCGAGACTATACGGGACGCGACAATGCTGCCATCCTGAAAAATTTCCGGATCCTTGCCCGGACTGAAAGCGTGAAACTGTATGCGGAAACAGTGTTCATCCCGGATTACGTCGATGAAGCAGAGATTATCAGGATCGCTGAATTCATAGCTTCCGTAAATTCTAATATACCGTTCAGGATCGATGCGTATCTGCCGGTGCCGGGCCTCAGCTGGAGACCGCCTGCCGCGGCAGAGATCGAATCGCTTGCCGGAGAAGTAAAGAAAATCCTGCCCCTCACGACATGTTTTTTCGGAGACAGGGGGAACACTCCCCTGGCTTACGAAATTGAAAGGGTCTATTAAAAGGGGTTGATGAGCGGACATGTACTTTGCCCTCAAAACACTCGAGCAGTCCCGGCGGCTCCGAAAAAAGTGGGAGGATGAGGTAAAGAGGATTGTCTCAAAATGGCCCGACCGGAAGGATGTCTGGGCGACAATTTCCGGCATCGAAATAAAAAGGCTTTATACTCCCGAAGACGTCAGGGGACTTGATTTCCAAAATGACATCGGCTATCCGGGCCGGTTCCCGTTGCTGAGGGGAAACCATGCAACAGGGTACCGGGGGAAACCGTGGACGATCAGGATGTTCTCGGGGATGGGCACGTCCAGGGACACCAACGCGTGGTGGCGCATGCTGCTCAAACAGGGCAACACGGGGCTGAGCGCTGCTTTCGATTACCCGACGCTGATGGGCTATGATTCCGATTCCCCCAGGTCCCGGGGAGAGTGCGGCCGCTGCGGAGCGATCATCGACACAATCGAGGACATGAGGGTCCTGCTTGACGGAATTCCCGTGGACCGTTTGAGCATATCCTTCACCATCAACCCGCCGGCTACCGTCATCTGGGCAATGTATTGCGCCTGCGCCGAACAGGCGGGCGTTGCTCTTAATCGGCTCGCGGGCACTATCCAGAATGATATGCTCAAGGAGTTCATTGCCCAGAAGACCCTTATGTGCCCTATCGACCCGTCCCTCAAGTTGATTGCGGACACGTTGGAGTTCGGGGTTAAAAGTGTCCCCCGCTGGAACACGATTTCCGTTTGCGGCTATCATATCCGCGAGGCCGGTTCGACCGCGGTTCAGGAACTGGCTTTCGCCCTCGGCAATGCAATTGCATATGTAAACGAAATCCGGGAGAGGACCGGGCTGGAAATCGACTCCTTTGCGCCGCGGCTCTCATTTTTCTTTTCGGTCCATATAGATTTTTTTGAAGAGATAGCAAAGCTCCGCGCCGCCCGGAGGATCTGGGCCAGGCTGATGCGAAACAGGTTCAAGGCTGAGAACCCGCGCTCCTGGTGGATGCGGTTCCATACGCAGACTGCCGGGTCGTCGCTCACTTCGGAGCAGTTCTACAATAACATAACAAGGACGGCCCTGGAGGCCCTTGCCGCCGTGCTGGGCGGGACTCAATCGCTTCACACGAGCTCGTTGACGGAAGTATTGTGCCTCCCTTCAGATTTCACAGTCCGGATTGCGCTGCGCACGCAGCAGATAATTGCGGAGGAAACCGGAGCGGGCAATACGATCGACCCGCTGGCAGGATCGTACTTCATCGAGGGTTTGACGAACGAGATCGAAGAGAGGGTCATGGAGTATCTGGAGAAAATAGACCGGCTCGGCGGAATGAAGGCAGCCATTCAGAGCGGCTATCCCCAGGGCGAAATAGCCGATGCTGCCTACGCATACCAGAAAGATATCGACTCCGGAAAACGGGTGCTGGTAGGGGTGAACAAATATGCAGTTTCAACCCGGAACACCATCCCCTTTCCGGACTTTGATGAACAGGTCGAACTGGACCAGATAAAGAGCCTCAAAGAGCTGCGGAGAAAAAGGAACGGCAGGCTGGTCGCCCGGAGCCTGGCGGAAATAAGGAACGCTTGCCGGAGCGGGAGCAATGTCATGCCGTCCTGCATCGAGGCGGTGAAAAATATGGCAACATTGCAGGAGATTTGCGATATTTACAGGGAAGTTTTCGGAG
>JBDKTK010000433.1:0-5734 GCA_039680225.1 Syntrophaceae bacterium | reverse complement strand
CCACCGCGGGATAATGGTTTTTCGCGGCAAGGTCCCTGCTCAGGCATATGTGCCCGTCCAGGATGGAACGGGCCGCGTCCGCTATGGGCTCATCGAAATCCCCGCCTTCAACGAGGACGGTGTAGATGCCTGTTATGCTCCCCCTGCCTTCAACGTTCCCGACCCGCTCCAGCAATTTCGGCATGAGGCTGAAGACCGACGGTGTGTAGCCCTTGGTGGTCGGGGGCTCGCCGATGGAGAGGCCCACTTCCCGCTGGGCCATGGCAAACCTGGTGAGGGAGTCGACCATGAGCAGGACGTGCTTACCCTGGTCGCGGAAATACTCGGAAATGGAGGTGGCCATGTAAGCGGCCCTCATCCTGACCAGGGGATGGGTATCGGAAGTGGCGACTATGACCACCGACCTCGCGAGGCCTTCCGGGCCGAGGTTCTTTTCCAGGAATTCACGGACTTCGCGGCCCCGCTCGCCGACGAGAGCGATAACACTGACGTCCGCTTTCGTGTTCTTCGCGACCATGCTGAGCAGGATGCTCTTGCCGACCCCGGAGCCGGAGAAGATCCCCATCTTCTGCCCCTTGCCGCAGGTGAAGAGCGCATTGAGCGCCCTGATGCCCAAATCGAGAGGTTCCCTGATGCGGCCCCTCCGGAGGGGGTTCAGGGGCTCCGCGTAAAGCGGGTAGCTGTCTTCGATCCGGAGCGGCCCCTTGTTGTCGATGGGCTCCCCGAGTCCGTTAATGATGCGGCCCAGCAGCGAGGGGCCGACCTTCACGTCCGCCTTCCGGCCGTGGGCGGTTATCCGGCAGCCGGGGCCGACGCCCCGGATATTGCCCAGCGGCATCAAGAGGACTTTGCCCTGTCGGAAACCCACGACTTCCGCCATAATCGGCCCGTTGTCGCCGGAATGGATTTCGCAAATCTCCCCGATCGAAGTCCCCGGGCCGTGCCCTTCGACCACGAGACCGATGATCTGGCCGACCTTGCCGCTGACCCTGATTGGGTTGAAACAGGTAAGCTTTTTCGCATGCCTGCTGAACAGGGTCCTGGCGCTTGTCATGGCCGACGGCATCGTTTCAGACCTCTTTCATGATCAGCGCCTGCCTGAGCTCGTGGAGCTGCGTTTCGAGGCTGGCGTCCACTTCCCCGAATAATGTCTCGATCACGACGCCGCCCCGGGAAACAGTCCCGTCCTCAACCAGGGTCGATTTTTTCAGCCATTCCGGGTTCAGGGACCCGGGGTGGTCTTCCGTCAGGTACCGGTAATCTTCCGGGTTCAGCTTGATCCTGATGCCGTCGCGGTCCAGGATTTTTTTCATGGCGGCATTCAGGACGGAGCAGACCGTTTCTCTGTTAACGCTGACTTCCCTGTGGACAATGCATTCGGCGGCGGCAAGCACCAGGTCGAGCAGTTCCTTCTCGGAAGCTGCCATGAGGTCCCGTTTGGCCTTTTCAATCTGCCCCATCGCCGCGGCGAGAGACTTGAGCGCGTTCTGTACTTTGGCGCTCTCGGCATCGGAGCCTTTCTTGAGGCCCTCGGCAAAACCTTTTTCGTAGGCCTCTTTGCCGGCGGCTTTCAGCTTCTGCTCGTACTCGGACTTCAGGGTGGCGGCTTCGCTCTGCCTCAGGCCGTTCCCGTTGCCGTTGCCGTTGCCGTTTCCATTTCCGTTGCCGACATCGAAACGGCTGCGGACGAAATGCACCGGCTTGCTTTTCTTCATATCGACTAAGTCGATTTGCTTGGACTTGATCAGCATATTAAATCAGACCAGCTGGTCCCCTCCCTCACCCTTGTTGAGCACAAGGCGCCCCTCCGCTTCGAGCTTCCTCGTGATGTCTATTATGGTGCGCTGGCTTTTCTCCACGTCGGAGAGTCTCGTCGGCGGCATGAGGTCCAATTCCTCCTTGAGCATCTCCGCCCCGCGCTTCGACATGTTGCGGTAAATTTTCTGGCGCGATTCTTCGTCTACTATCTTCAAGGCTTTCGCCAGGTCCTCGCTGCTCACATCCCTGAGAATTTCCTGGATGCTGCGGTCGTCGAGGACCAGGACGTCTTCGAACGTGAACATCTGTTTGCGGATATCGGCGGCTATGCCCGGGAAAGCCTCATCGAGCGCCGACAGGATCATGGCCTCGCTGTTGTTGTTCATCCGGTTGAGTATCTCCGCCATCATGGCGGGGCCGCTCGTCTGCTCGCCGGTGACGCTGCCCACCGTTATTTCCTTTTCCAGGGTGTTGGCGATCTCCTCGATGAACTCATGGGGCACGCTCTTGAGGGTCGCCATCCTCTTGGCGATATCGCACTGCATCTCGGCCGTGAAGCTCTCCATCACTGCGGCTGCCTGGTCCGGCTTGATATGGGAGAGAATAAGCGCAATCGTCTGCGGATGCTCGGTCTTCGTGAAATCCGTGAGGATCTGCGGGTCGACGTCCCTGAGCTTCTGCAGCACGGGGTTCTCGCCGCCCGAAAAGCCCGACCTCTCGATTGAGGTCAGGATCCCCTGGGCCTTGTCTTCGCCGAGGGCCTTCACGACTATGTTCCTGGCCTGTTCGTTGGTGACCGCCATGATCCCGCCCTTCTCTTTCGCCAGGTCGCAGAATTCTTTCGCAACCTCGTTGATTTCGTCGGATGAAATGCTGGAAATGCGGCTCATGTTCCTTGTTATCCGCTCTATTTCGTACGGTTTGAAATTTTTCAGGACCCGGGCGGCCAGGTCTTCCTCGAGAGAGAGAATCAGCAGCGCAGCCTTCTCTTCATTGTTCATTTCCCGCGCCATCCGGCCTTCACCTCAGCCAGTTTCTCAGCAGCTCCGCGAAGCGCCGGGAATCGGCGTTCGCCATCTGCTTTATAAGATCTGTTTCCGTCAGCATCTTGGGCTCGTTGCTGATCATGGCCGGCTGGATGCCTTCTCCCAGTTCGCCTACTGCCGCCCCCCCTCCGAGGCTGCTCGGCCCGAGAGGCCATTTTTCAGAGCTTGTCGTCGTAGCGGTAACGGCCCTTTCAGACCCTCTCTCGATCAGCATCTTCATGAGCGGGCGCAGGATGAACAGGAAGAAGCAGACTATGACTATTATTATGAATACCCATCTCAGGGCCGGGGCAAAGACGACGATCTTTTCTTTTATGCTTTCGGCCTGGGTCAGCCCGGATTCAGGATCGACTCTCTTCAGGGGCACGTTGCTCACGACGACCTGGTCTTCCCTCTTGGGGTCGAAGCCGGACGCCTTCCTTACCAGCTCTTCAATTTCGGTCATCTCCTTTTTCGAACGCGGCGTGAAGGCCTCCTCGCCTTTATCATTCTTTACGTAAATGCCGTCCACCAGGACCGCTATCGACAGTTTCCTGATGTCGCCGACGGGCATCACGGTCTTGTCCACGGTCCGGGTGATCTCGTAATTTATAGTTTCATCCGACTTGCTGTCCGACTCGTCCGATTTCTCGGTCTGCCGCTGCACGCTCCTGATGACGGGGTCATTGGGATCGTATTTCTCTTCGAGCCTCTCCGTGATCCGGAAATCGAGGTCGGCCGAAACCCTCACGACCGCCTTGCCTTCGCCGACCACCTTTTCCAGCATCGTCTGGACCCTGTTGGAGACCTCCCGCTCGACATTGCGCTGGTACTCCATCTGCGAGCTGGAAAGCTTGCCGAGCCTGGTTTCGTCCTGGGGCCGGGAGAGCACCTTGCCGCTGCTGTCCACGATCATGACATCATTGGGGCTCAGGCCTTCGATGCTGCTGGATACGAGGTGGGCGATGCCTTCGATCTGGTTGGGCTTGAGCGTCCGGCCCGGTTTCAATTTCAGGATGACCGAGGCGGTCGGTTTCTTCTGTTCCTCGACAAAGATGCTCTTCTTCGGGATGGCGACATGGACCCGGCAATGCTGGATCTCATCGAGGCCGTTGATTGTGCGGGCCAATTCCCCCTGCAGGGCCCGCTGGTAATTGAGCTGCTGGACAAATTCCGTGAGGCCCAGGTTTTTCGTGTCAAATATCTCGAAACCTACACCGCCCCCCTGCGGGAGCCCTGCAGAGGCCATTTCGAGCCGCAGCTCGGAGACCTTGTCGGATGGTACCGATATTGCATTTCCCGATTGCGACACCTTGTAAGGCACCTTTTTTTCCTGCAGCCGGGCAACGATATTTCCGGCATCCTCGGCAGAGAGGTTGGAGAAAAGGACCTGGTAATCAACCTGGCTGGTGTAATAGACGACGGAAACGACTGCTATAACGGTAATTACAGAGACCAGGGCAATGGTGATCCTTTTCGAAGGCGGCAGGGCCATGAAGCCCTTCCACATGGTGACTGCCATCTGCTGTAACGAATTCAATCCGAACCCCGCTAAGTACCGACCAGTTCCCGACCAGATTTAACCAGATTTAAAATGAAACAGCTTTAAACCTGCATCCTCATAATTTCTTGATACGCTTCGATTATTTTGTTCCGGACCTGCATCATGGCCCGGAAGGAAATGTCCGCTTTCTCAAGGGCTATCATTGCCTCGTGGAGGCTCCCGGAATTGTCGGTTTCAAGTTTGACAATCGCCTGGTCCGCGCTCTTCTGGAGCTTGTCTATGTCCGAGATGGCGGTTTTCAGGACCTGGCCAAAGTCCTCCTTGGGAACGCCCTGCGTTTTCTGGCCGTCTCCGAGCCCGGTCGATGGTTTGGCGCCTTCAATCAGGGGTGGGAAAAAATTTCCGTTTACAGGATTGAATGTCATGCAATTTTCTCCTATTTGCCGATATCCAGGGTTTTAAGCGCCATGTTCTTTACCGAATCAAAGGCAGTCACTACTGCCTCGTATGCCCTGTTTGCCATGATCATATCCGCCATCTCGGTCATCAGGTTGACGTTCGGATGGGCCACGAAACCGCCCTTGTCCGCATCGGGATGGCTGGGATCGTAAACCCTGTTGAACCCTTCCTGGCTCTCGGTGACGTCATCGACCCTGACCTTGTTCATTGCCTCGCGCAATCTCCTGTCGAAGGGGGTGCGTGTTTTGTATTTCAGCTGCTCGGAGGCCAGCGTGATCACCTTCTTTTTATATGGCCCGCCCTCGGGCGTCCGGGTCGTGGAGATGTTGGCGAGGTTGGCGGTGACAACGTCCATCCTGGCCTTCTGCACTTCCAGGCCCGACGCGCAAATCTTGAAGGACGCGAAATAGTCCATTTATTTTGCCTCCCTGAGGACCGTGTCGATGGCTTTGAATTTCCTCGCCAGGATCTCGACATCGGCCGTGTATTTCAAATGGTTCTCGGCAAGGTTGACCATCTCTTTATCAAGGCTTACCGCCTCACCCCCGGTGACCTTGTACTTGACATACTCGCCTCCCAACTGGAGGCCGGGAAGGTGTTTCGCATGCGTCCTTGCCAGCTCGATGTTGAACCTGGCATCATCAAAGACGGTCTTGAAATCGAGGTCCTGGGGCGCATAATCGGGGGTATCGATGTTGGCGACATTCGACACGATCATCTTGTGGCGCTCGGACCGGAATGACACAAGTTCCGAAAGCATGTCGAAGGTTCTGTCAAACAACGGGTTCACTACGCTCATCAACACTTCCCTCCGCCGCTTTTTTATGCAAGCAACGTACCACTCAAAAAAGCGCGTTGCTTTCCGCCGGCGGGCGCTCTTTCGGAAAAGATGCTTACTGCTCCGCCGGGCCGTCCTTGTATTCGTTGAGCTTATTGCGCATCGTCCGGACGCTGATGCCCAGAATTTGCGAGGCCTTGGTCTTGTTGC
>JBDKTK010000432.1:0-16586 GCA_039680225.1 Syntrophaceae bacterium | reverse complement strand
GAAAAAAGAGGGGGGCTTTACATTGGTCGAATTGATGATCGTTGTCGCGATCATCGGTATCCTGGCGGCAATCGCGATACCGCAGTTTGCCGCATACAGGGAGAGAGGCTGGATTGCATCAATGCAGTCGGATGCCCAGGCGCTCAGGACAGCGGAAGAGGCCTATTTTGCCGACACGAACAACAACGTATATACCGGTACTGTTGGTGATCTGAATAATTACGGGTTCAAGGGATTCTCGTCAGGTAATGGCGCCACGTTGACCGCAAATGCGAGCGCATTCACAGTTGCAGTGAGTTCTACTAAAACAGGCAAGAAAGTCACTTACGACAGCACGCTCGGCACTACAGTAACAAATTAGTGAATATTATAAGCTCAATTAGAAAAGGGGGCATTGATTCTGCCCCCTTTTTTTCTTATGGATTCCGATATTCATCTGCTCTGTGATTGCAGTTTCTGAAATTTTGAGGCGTATCGTGCCCGATATGCTTTCAGTAAACGAGATCCTCTAATAACCAATTTAGTGGGCCTGTGATAAAAATAGGCAGAACAAGAATAGAGTTTTTAATTTCTCTCGGGTTATTCCTGGCCGTTTATCTTGTCTATAATGCAATCCCCGCTTTCGAGTTCAACAATTATGATGACGTGCTCTATGTCGTCGAGAACACGAATGTTCAAAAGGGATTGACTCTTTCAAATATATTCTGGGCTTTCACTTCTTTTTCGGCCAGCAACTGGCATCCCGTCACATGGGTGTCTCATATGCTCGACTGCTCATTATTCGGAGTGAACCCGGACGGACATCACTGGACGAATCTTTTTTTGCACGGTATAAATTCAATCCTCCTGTTCCTCATCCTTCTGAAGATGACCGGGGCTGCCTGGAGGAGCGCTTTTGTGGCCGCGCTGTTTGCCGTTCACCCGCTTCATGTTGAATCGGTAGCCGGGGTAGCGGAGAGAAAGGACTTGCTGAGCGCTTTTTTTGCTTTCCTGGCCATCGGGGCGTATTGCTCATTTACAAAAAATTCTAAGAAGATATTTTATTGGGGCGCAGTCCTGTTATTTGCCCTGGGCCTGATGGCAAAGCCCATGCTCGTCACCTTGCCGTTTGTCCTTATTTTGCTGGATTGGTGGCCTTTGGGAAGACTGTGGCCCCAGATGGGCATAACGCAGCTTCGGACCCAATTTCGGGAGAAACTGCCGTTTTTCGTTTTATCTTTGATTTCTTCTGTGCTCACAATATTTGCCCAGCAAAATGCGATGTATTCAGTAAGCGAAATTTCCTTTCAGGAGCGCCTGGGCAATGCGGCTTGTTCATATCTCCGATATTTGGGAAAGACGTTCTGGCCTGCCGACCTTGCCTGTTTTTATCCATTTATAGATATAGATACCGGGGCAATGGTTCTTGCGTTTGTTGCCCTTTGCGGGTTGACCCTGATAACTGTCAGGGTGGCCAAGATTGCGCCCTATCTTCCGATCGGATGGTTCTGGTACCTGGGGACACTTGTACCGGTTATTGGAATCGTTCAGGTGGGCTCACAATCCATGGCCGACAGATATACCTATATACCCCTGATTGGAATATTTATCATTTTAGTTTGGGGAGCGGAGGCTGTTGCCAGGTCTTTCAAATACGGGCGGGTTGCGGTATTTTCGTTCGGGGCGGGAATCCTGGTCCTGTTGGCCATCACTGCCAATATCCAGGCGTCTCATTGGAAAAACAGCAAGGCTCTATTCACCCATGCCCTGAAAGTGACATCCGGCAATTACATAGCGCATCTCAATATCGGCAATGCCTTTGCCAAGGAAAAGGATTATGGACGGGCCGAATTCCATTTTAAAGAAGCCCTGAAGTCTTGGTCGGATAACCCCAGCGCAATATACAATCTAGCGACTTTATACTACACTTTAAACAGGTTGGATGAGGCAAATTCATACTATAAGACTTATTTGAATTTAGAAACAGACTTGAACTCAAAGCTTGGATTGGAAGCTCAAGCCAATCTTGCGATAGCCCTTCTGAAAACCGGACATAATGATGAAGCTGAATCGGTTATAAGAAAACTTTTGTCATCCAAACCGGATAGTGCAATAGCGCACAACAATTATGGAATTATCCTTTATGACCAGGGAAAACTGACGGAAGCCCGGGTGTATTTCGAAAAAGCGCTGAGCCTCGATCCGGAAAACAAAAGTTATAGGGACAATGTACAAAGAATCCGGGGTTTAATAAAGAATCCCGAAACTGATGAATATAATAATTCAAAATAACCCCTTTTCCGTTCCCCTCATTTCATCCCTGACACAATAATAAGGTTTTAGATTATAAAGGGAATTTTGGATTTTCTGTATAATCTCCAGGATGAAAAGAAACACAGCCGAAATCTTTGCTGTCCAATGCCTGAGATTTGCGAAAGACACCGATCCCGGGCTCCGCAGGGCAAGGGCCGGCACGGGATTCAGGTACGTTGACGCGTTGGGCAGGGAGGTAACGGACAGCGTCGATTTGAACCGAATCAAATCCCTTGCCGTCCCGCCGGCGTGGGAAGAAGTCTGGATCGCCCCGGGCCCCGACAGCCATCTGCAGGCGACGGGAAGGGACCAGAAGGGAAGAAAACAATATATCTACCATCCGCATTGGCGGGAATTCCGGTCCACCGCCAAATTCTACCATATAATACCGTTTGCTGAAGCACTTCCCTCAATAAGGGAGCGCACCGGAAAGGACCTGCAGCTTCCGGGAATGCCGCGCGCCAAGGTATTGGCCGCAATTATCAGGCTTCTGGAACATACCCTGATCAGGATAGGCAATCGGGAGTATGCCAGAAAGAACCGTTCTTTTGGCCTTTCCACGTTGCAGGACAGGCATTTGATTATTGCGGGCCGCGACCTCATGTTCCATTTTCACGGAAAAAGCGGGAAAGAGCACAGAATAAAAGTGCATGACCGGCGCCTTGCGGCGATAGTCAAGCGGCTCCATGAATTGCCGGGACACGAGCTTTTCCAGTATTACGATGATAAAGGTGTCCATCGGGTCGTTGATTCCGCGGAGGTGAACGAGTACCTTCACGAGATTACCAAACGTGATTTCACGGCAAAAGAGTTCCGCACCTGGGGCGGAACGGTCATTGCCGCGGCCGCGTTTGCGGAAATGGGGCCGTTTCGTACCGAGGGCGAAGCGAAACGCAACGTGAGCGAAGCTATAAAGAAAGCGGCTGAACGCCTTGGCAACAAGCCTTCCATATGCAGCAAATACTATGTCCATCCCGCCATAACCGCCGCATACCTTAAAGGGGATTTAATCAGGGGCAATGAAGGTAACGGAGTTATGGAACAGAGTTTAAACGATCTCCAGCCTTTGGAAAAGCAGGTGCTGGAGATAATCCGGGAATATGAAAATGAAATGAAAACGGGTAACAGGGGAGAGCCCTTTTGTGAAGCGGGATTATATTGAAAAGAACTGGGGGTATTTCCGCCGCAAAAGTGAACGGTTTTGAAAAAGGGCGGATAAAACCGCCCTTTTTCGGTCATAATTAAAGTATTTCGTTAAGCTTGCCCAACGCCTGCTGCAGGTTCTCCGGCTTGGTCCCGCCGGCCTGGGCCATGTCGGGACGGCCGCCTCCACTGCCGCCCACGATGGGGGCGATCTGCCTGACGATCTTGCCGGCATCGTATTTGCCGGTGAGGTCCTTTGTGACCAGGCAAAGCAGCATGGCCTTGTCGCCGGTCTTGCTCCCCAGGAGGATGATTCCCGATTGCATCCTGTCGCGCAGCTTGTCGCCGAAATCGCGCAATGTCTTGACATCGGGGGCGTCCACAATGGTGCTGAGAACTTTGACGCCGTTCACGTCTTTTGCTTTTTCCAGGAGGTCCGCCGAGTCTTTCGCCGCAAGCTTCCCCTTGAGCGTCTCTATTTCCTTTTCCAGTTCCCGCTGGTGTTTAAGGAGCCGGTCGGTCCGGTCCGCGACCTCGTGAGTGCTGGAACGAAGAAGGGCCGCTGCCTTGCGCAGTTCCTCTTCCTCTCTCTTCACATACTTGACGGCCTCCCTGCCGGTCACGGCCTCGATGCGCCGCACGCCGGCCGCTACCGATGATTCGCTGACTATCTTGATGAAGCCGATATCGCCGGTCCTGTTCACGTGCGTGCCGCCGCAAAGCTCCTTGCTGTAATCATCTATCTGGACCAGCCGGACCGTGTCGCCGTATTTCTCGTCAAAGACGGCAGCTGCGCCGGTCTTCATCGCTTCCTCTTTGGGAAGGATGCGGGTTATGACCGGTATATTTTTGCGGATGTGGTCGTTGGCGATGGTTTCTATCCTCACCAACTCCTCGTCTTCGATCTTGGAGAAATGGGTGAAGTCGAAGCGCAGCCTCTCCGGGTTTACCAGCGAGCCGGCCTGCTTGATATGGTCGCCGAGGACAATTTTCAATGCGGCATTGAGCACGTGCGTGCCAGTGTGGTTTGCCTCAATAGCGCGCCGGGTGCCCGCTTCCACTTTCAGGAGGACAGGGTCTCCGACCTTGAGGGTGCCTTTTTTCATTTTGCCAATGTGGCTGATAAGGTCTTCCAGCGGGCGCTGGGTGTCCCATACCTCGAAAACGGTTCCCTTGGCCTGGACTACTCCGGTGTCGCCGATCTGTCCGCCGATTTCGCCGTAAAATGGCGTCCTTGCGACAAAGACCTCGGCGTTTTCGCCTGCGGAAACGGAATCCGCTTCGACATCCTTTTTCAGGATTGCCGTCACATATGATTTGAGACCGGTCACGCCGCGGTAGCCCGCAAATTCCGTGGAGACGCCCTTTATCGAGAGCTTCTTGTATTCATCGGAAACGGCCTGCTCGCCGCTGCCCTTCCATGATTCCCTGGCTTTCTCTCGCTGGGCCTCCATTGCTTTTTCGAAGCCTTCATTGTCAAGGGGCAGGTTGTCTTTCTTGACGATGTCTGCCGTAAGGTCGACCGGGAAGCCGAAAGTATCGTAGAGCTTGAACACGACATCCCCGGGAACCACAGTGCCGCCGTTCTTTTTGAGGCGTTCGACTTCTTCGCTTAAAATGCGCAGACCCGAATCAAGCGTCTCCGAGAAACGCTGTTCCTCGTTTACTATGACTTTGCGTATATACGATTCCCTGTCCCCCAGGTCGGAATAGGGGTCCTTCATCATGTTCACGATGGTGGGCACGACATCGTGAAGGAAAGGCTTGTCCATCCCCAAAAGTTTCCCGTGCCGGGCGGCCCGCCTCAATATCCTGCGCAGCACGTACCCGCGGCCTTCGTTGCTCGGCAGGACTCCGTCGCTGATCAGGAAAGTTACGGCGCGGCTGTGGTCGGCGATAACTCTCATGGAAACATCGTTGTCGCAGTCGGCCCCGTATTTTTTCCCGCTCAGTTCCTCGATGCGCCTGATGATAGGCATGAAGAGGTCGGTATCGTAATTGCTGGTGACTCCCTGCACGATGGCGGCGAGGCGTTCAAGACCCATTCCGGTATCGATATTAGGCTTGGGAAGGGGGGTAAGGTTCCCGTCCTTGTCGCGGTCGAACTGGGTGAAGACATGGTTCCAGAGCTCGAGGTGGCGGTCGCAGTCGCAGTGCACGCTGCACTCGGGGCGCCCGCATCCTACAGACGGGCCCTGGTCGTAAAGGATCTCCGAGCAGGGGCCGCAGGGGCCGGTCTCACCCATCATCCAGAAGTTGCTCTCCATTCCCATCCTGACGATCCTCTCGGCAGGCACTCCCATGTCCTTGTTCCAGATTTCGAATGCCTGGTCGTCGTCCTGGTATATGGTGATCCATAATTTGTCTTTGGGAATTCCCATGACTCTCGTGAGGAAGTCCCATCCCCAGAAGATCGATTCCTTCTTGAAGTAATCCCCGAAAGAGAAATTGCCCAGCATTTCAAAAAAAGTATGGTGGCGGGCGGTGTAGCCGACATTTTCCAGGTCGTTATGTTTTCCGCCGGCCCGGACGCATTTCTGCGAGCTTGTGGCCCTCGTGAATCCGCGGTTTTCCAGCCCGAGGAAGCAGTTCTTGAACTGGACCATGCCCGAATTCGTGAACAGGAGGGTCGGGTCGTCCTTGGGTATCAATGATGAACTCGGGACGACGGCATGGCCGTTTTCCTCGAAGTACTTCAGAAATTTCTCTCTCATTTCACTGCCGGTCATTCGTTGTCCTCCTGTGGATTTCTTAGCGCTTCGTAAATGAGGCCGGTCGAAAAACCCCTGCCGGCCAGCATCCGGGCCAGTCTCGCCTTCAGCTTCCGGTCAAGGTTTTGCGCGTTCAAGCCTTTGATTTTTTTATTCAAGATGCGGCGAAGCGCCGCCTTTTCATCCAACTCTTCCCTGTTTTCTGAAATCGATCTTCTGATGATCTCTTCAGGGACCCCTTTTTCCCTCAAGCTCGCTTCGATCCTCCTGTCTCCGTAAAGGAGGTTGAAAGCAAGGTGCCGGGTCCATTGCCCGGCAAACTCAGCATCGTCTAAATAATTGAGATCAAGGAGTTTTTCAATAACTTTTTCCAGGACGGGACCGTCCACGCCCTTGTCCGCGAGCTTGGCGCGGATTTCCTTCACGCTCCTGGCCCGGACCGCAAGAAGCCTCAGGGCCATGTTCATGGCCCGGTCATAGCTTTTGTCCTGTTCCAAATATTATTCTGCTTCCTTGGCTTCCTTATCTGGGCCCATCCCCAGCTTTGCCCGGACTTCGTCCTCGACGGCTTTGCACAGTTCCGGCTTTTCCCGGAGCAGGCTTTTTACATTTTCCCGGCCCTGTCCCAGCCGCTCGCCTTTAAACGAGTACCAGGCTCCGCTCTTCTCAACAATGCTGTTCTCGGCGGCGATGTCCAGGATGTCTCCCTCTTTGGATACGCCTTCGCCGAATATTATGTCGAACTCGGCTTCCCGGAACGGCGGGGCCACCTTGTTTTTAACTACTTTGACGCGGGTGCGGTTGCCGATCACATTGTCGCCCTGCTTGATGGCCGTGATCCTCCTGATGTCGAGCCGCATGGAAGCGTAAAATTTCAGGGCGTTGCCGCCGGTGGTGGTTTCGGGGTTGCCCATGAAGACGCCGATCTTCGATCTCAACTGGTTGATGAAAATAACGGTCGTCTTCGATTTGCTGATGCTGCCGGTTAGCTTTCTCAATGCCTGGGACATGAGCCTGGCCTGGAGGCCCATCTGGGCGTCGCCCATGTCGCCCTCCAGTTCGGAGCGCGGCACCAGTGCGGCAACCGAGTCGATGACCATAACATCAAGCGCGCCGCTGCGCACCAGGACTTCCGCTATTTCCAGGGCCTGCTCCCCGGTGTCCGGCTGAGAAATAAGCAGGTCATCCGTGTTGACGCCTATCTTGCGCGCGTATGTCACATCCAGGGCATGCTCGGCGTCGATAAAGGCGGCCAGGCCGCTCGTTTTCTGGGCCTCGGCAATGATATGCAGGGCAAGCGTTGTTTTCCCGCCGGATTCCGGGCCGTAAATCTCGATGACCCTTCCGCGCGGCACGCCGCCTACGCCCAGGGCAAAATCCAGGCTCAGGCAGCCCGTGGGGATGACCTGGACATCGGCCAGTTTCTCGCTGCCGCCCAGCCTCATAATAGTGCCTTTGCCGAATTGCCGCTCGATCTGGCTGATCGCCAGTTCAACGGCCTTGTCTCTTTCCGAACCTGCCATAACCTGCCTCCTTCAATTTGATTCTATATTGAAACTCAGCGGGACATTGAACTGTCCCGAAATTCATGCGAATGGGTATTCTTCAAGCTTCGTGTAGATTGCCCCGCTCGGCCTCAGGTCGCTCCTGAAGAGAGTGAGCCCTTCGCAGCGAAAGCTGCCGGCCTGGTATTTTTCCCCTTCCTCAAGGACCTTCGAAAAGCCAACAGCCGATCCGGGCGTCTTCAGCCGACCCAAAGTCAAGTGGGGCTTGAAGGCGCGGTCTTCCGGGGGAAACCCGATTTCTTCAAACTTCCTGTCGAGATTCGTCTGCAAGTCGATCAGCGCTTCCATTTGCCCTCCGATCCCGATCCAGATGACCCGCGGCCTTGTCGGTCCGGGAAACGCGCCGATGGTGCCAAGTTCAAGGGTGAACGGCTTCACCCCCTTGATTGCAGCCTTTACCGCATTGCTGATATTGCTGCAATCGTCGCCCACTACATACCCGAAGAATTTCAGGGTAAGATGGATGCCTTCGGGGCGCGTCCAGCGCACTCCCTCGACCTTGGGCTTAAGGCGCTTTTGAATCTTGTCCAGCTCGGCCTTGATCTGGTCCGGCAGATCTATGGCCAGGAAAGTCCGTATCTTTTTTTCAGTCTCCATTTTCCACCAGGCGCTTTCTCAACAAGTCGAGGGCCCACTGGGCCGTTATCTCCTTGATCCTCCTGCGCTCCCTCCAGCGGAACAGGAAGTGCCGGCAGAAAGACCCCTTCCGGTCGGCGACGGCGACATAGACGGTCCCGACCGGCTTCAGTTCGGAGCCCCCGGTCGGCCCGGCGATGCCTGTTGTCGAAATGCCCATGTCGGCATTTGCCAGCTTCCGCACGCCTTCGGCCATCGATATTGCCGTTTCCTCGCTTACCGCCCCGTGCTTTTCCAGAACTTCCTTCGGAACGCCCAGGGTGTCCACCTTGCACTCGTTGCTGTAAGCGACGATGCCCCTGTCGAGGAAAGCGGAACTGCCCGGGACATTCGTGATCCGGTCTGTTATCAGGCCGCCCGTGCATGATTCCGCAATCGCGAGAGTCAGGCCTTTTGTCGTAAGCAACTTTGCAACAATTGCTTCCAGGGAATCATTATCATAGCCGAAGATATTTTTCCGCAATTTATCTTCGACAATCGCCGTCGCACTTGCGAGGGTCCGGTCTATTTCCGGTTCCTTTGTTCCCCTTGCGGTCAGGACGATATGGATCTCCGGGAACCTGGGATAAAAGCCGATGCTCAGGCCGGGCAGATCGAGCGGGGAATCTTTCAGCGCATAGTCGATTTTCGCTTCCGGCAGGCCGAAGAGTTTGATCGTGCGGCTCTTGACTATGTCCGAAATCCCGAAGTGTTCCCTCAGGAGCGGAATGACCTTCTCAGGGAGCATTCTCATTGTTTCAACGGGCACGCCGGGCATGACGGCGATCATCTTGCCCGAAACGTTAAGCGCAAATCCCCATGCGGTGCCGATGGGATTGAAAAGCGTCTGCGCGCCTTCCGGAAAAAGCGCCTGCTTGGCGTTATTAGGGGTCCATTCGAGCCGGAGCTGCTCGAACCTTTTCTTAATGTGGTCGAGGGCGCTCTCGTCCATGCGCAGCGAGAGGTTGAATATCTTCCCGATCATCTCTGTCGTGAGATCATCGGCTGTCGGGCCGAGCCCGCCCGTCACTGTCACCGCATCACACATCGGGAGCAGGAATTCCAGGCCCTTGCGGATGTCTTCCTCGTAGTCGCCCACGGCGATTATTGCGGGGACTTTCCAGCCCTGCGACTGGAACATCTGTGAGATAAAGGAGGAGTTAGTGTCCTGGACACGCCCGCTCGTCAGTTCGTTGCCGATTGCCATTATGCCGATTTTTACTGTCATAAGTTTATGAACCTTATCGCTGAAAGAAGAACAATGTTAGCGTAAATCCCCGCGACGATATCGTCCGCCATTACGCCCGCCCCTCCCGGCAGCTTTTCGCATGACCTGGCCGGAAACACTTTCACAATGTCAAAAATCCTGAACAGGGCAAACCCTGCAATTATGTGCGGCAGGGTGGGGCTGGCCAGGAAAAGGGCGAATTGCAGGCCGACAATTTCGTCAATGACTATTCTCTGGGAATCCCTGGCCCCGAATATCTTTTCCGCCTCTCCGCAGACGTAGACGGCGGGAAGGCTTATGACTATTATCGTCGCCAGGTACCAGGGCCAGGAGAGTTGCGAAAGCAATAAAAAAAGCGGTATCCCGACGAGAGTCCCGGCAGTCCCCGGCGCGAAGGGCGAATAGCCGCTGCCCATCCCGGTCGCGGTCAATTTGATAATGTTTTCAAACAGAAAGGCACACCTGCACTCGCGATTTCGGGCTAAGTTAACGTCTTTTACCAGCAGTGTCAATTGAATTTGCCCCCCGTTCAGATTCGGGATTTCCGGGAGATCCCCGTCCGGTGCGGGTTTCCCGAAATTTAATTTTCATCGGGAGTTATTTTTTGACTTGACTATAATAGAACAATCGTTCTATAGTCAAGAAAAATCAGGATTGAGGGATGTTTTTTTTAATATTGTCATTCCGAGCGGAGCGAAGAATCTATTTTCTTAAAGAAAGATTCTTCAGTCGCCTGCTCCTCCAGAATGACATCGGAGATAATGAGCGGAATGGAAAAAAGGACCATCAAAACCGTCGAAAACAGGATCCTTGATTTTTTCAGAGTTTACAGGCGGATGCCGACCTATTCGGAAATGCTTACAGTTCTTGGAGTGCGCTCCAAGAGCGTGGTCCATTTCTGGGTGAAGAAGCTTATTGAAAACGGCGTCCTGGAAAAAGACCCGGGCGGATATCTGCGGCCGGTCCAGCAGGGCTTTGCCCTGCCGCTGGTGGGGGAGATCCAGGCCGGCTTCCCGTCGCCTGCGGAGGAGGAACTCAGAGACCTGATCTCGATTGATGAATACCTCATCACCCGCCCGGAATCGTCTTTCATCCTGAAAGTGAACGGGGATTCCATGACGGGGGAGGGGATCAAGCCGGGCGACCTCGTGATCGTGGAGAAGGGCAGGGAGCCCAGGGACGGCGACGTGGTAATAGCGCAAGTTGACGGAGAATGGACAATGAAATACTTCCGCAAGAAGGGGAAGCAGATTGTCCTGGAAGCCGCCAACCCGAAATATTCCCCCATAACGCCCCGCGAGGAACTGAGAGTAGGCGGCGTGATCACGGCCGTTATCCGGAAATATCATTTGTAATGCAGTTGGGAAAAATTTAGTTCCGTTTTGCGATTCTGTTTGGTCCCGTTGATGTTCGATTTCTCTTGCCGCTTATATTTTATACTTCTCCTTTTTTAAACTGTCCCCCCTGGCGGGGGATTAAGGGGGTGGTCCGAACCCTCCCCCTGCGCCCCCCTCCAGAGGGGGACAGGTTCGGAAGATTATGGGCGAGCATTTTTTAAATATCCATTCCTGGCCCCAGGCCATCATGCATATTGACGGAGACGCTTTTTTCACCTCGATCGAGGAGTCGATCCATCCCGAGTTGAGGGGCAAGGCCCTGATCACCGGGGGTGAGCGCGGGATCGTGGCCTGCGCGAGCTACGCGGCAAAGGCAATGGGCGTAAAGCGGGGCGTCCCCCTTCACGAGGCGGGCCGCATCTGCCCCGGCCTGATAATCCTCCCCTCCGATTATGAGACCTACAGCATGTTCTCCCGGCGCATGTTCAATATAATCAGGCGGTACACTCCCCAGGTGGAAGAGTACTCGATAGACGAAGCCTTCGCGGACATCACGGGCCTCCGGAGGGCCCTGCATTCCTCGTACGGCAAAATCGCCCAGGACATAAAGCGGGAGGTCCAGCGGTCGCTGGGAATAACCGTGAGCGTGGGCCTGAGCATCACGAAGGTGCTTGCCAAGGTCGCCTCCAAGTACGAGAAGCCCGACGGCCTCACGGCGATCCCCGGGCGCAAGATCCCCGAATACATCCGGGACCTGCCGGTGGAGAAGATCTGGGGGATCGGCCCCGCGACGACCAACTACCTGAACAAGATGGGCATCAGGACGGCCCTGGAATTCGCGGACCTTCCCGAAGGCCTTGTCAGGAAAAAATTCACCAAGCCCGGGATCGAGATCTGGCAGGAACTGCGGGGCGAATCCGTTTATACCGTCACCCCGGAGGAGAAGAGCAGCTACGCATCGATCAGCAAGACCAAGACGTTCGCCCCGGCCACGAGCGACCCGGTTTATTTATTTGCCCACCTCCTCAGGAATTTTGAGTCCGCCTGCATCAAGGCACGGCGCTATTCGCTCGCGCCCCGGAAGATCCTGCTGTACCTGAAAATGCAAAATTTCGATTACCGGGGGAGCGAGACGAAACTCGTCCGGCCTTCCGTCCACCCGATCGAGATGGCAAAGCTTGTCCGCGAGATATTCGATTCCATTTACGACCCGGATGAGATTTACAGGGGAACGGGCGTTGTCCTGCTCGATCTCGTTGCCGACAGCAACATCCAGTATTCCCTTTTCGAGGACCCGGTCAAGGCCGAAAAGGTAAGGGAGATATACAAGGCCGCCGATGTCCTGGGAGCGCGGTTCGGCAAGCATGCCGTCCACCTCGGCGGGTCGCACGAAATAGAGAAGCGCGGCAAGGGCAGGCGCGGCGAACCCACCGTGCGCGACCAGACCCGCCTCAAGGGCGAGACGAAACGCAAGCACCTGGGCCTGCCGATCTGGCATGTGAAGGTGTGAGGGAAAAATTCTATTTGATTTAATTTTGGATGCGCAAAAAAAATAATTAAGAGAGTTTAACCATGATCATCACCGCAAGCAGGCGCACTGACATCCCGGCCTTCTATTCCGAATGGTTCGCGAACCGGATCAAAGAGGGATACGTGCTGGCGCGCAACCCGAGGTTCGGGACAAACATATCAAAAATAATCCTCAGGCCCGATATTGTTGACTGCATAATCTTCGTGACCAAGAATCCCGCCGGAATGCTGGGCAAACTGGGCCTGCTCGAGAGTTTTAATTTCCTGTTTCAGTATACGCTCAATCCTTACGGCCCGGAGATCGAGCGGGGGCTGCCATTCCTGGATGCCAGGATAGATCTGTTCATTGAATTATCAGGAAGGATCGGGAAGAGAAAAATCGTCTGGAGATACGACCCGGTCCTGCTTTCCGAAAAGATCGGCCCGGAATTCCACATCAGGAATTTTGAGAGCATCGCCCGAAGGCTCAAGGGACACACGGAAAAATGCATCATCAGTTTCGTCGATATTTACCAAAGCGCGAAACGGCGGCTCGAAAGGTCCGGTGTGAGGGCGCCCGATGAAAGCGAAATGATTACCATCGCGCAAGGCATTGCTTCTGCTGCCGGGAGTTGCGGGATAAAGGTTGCAACCTGCGCCGAAGCTATAAGCCTCGAAAAATTCGGGATCGGCCACGGCAAGTGCGTCGACGATGAACTTGTTTCCGAACTGTTCGGCCTGGAGTTGCGCAAGGGAAAAAACAAGCCGCTGAGAAAGGATTGCGCCTGCGCGAAAAGCATTGACATTGGCGACTACAACACCTGCAGGCATGAGTGCCTTTACTGCTACGCCAATTTCAACTGCGCGGCTATCAGGGAAAATGTTTCCAGGCACAGGCGCGGATCGCCCCTGCTCACCGGGGAACTGGACGGGTCGGAAAAGATATTTGGAGGCGGGACGGCTGAAGAAAAGGGTGCGAACTTGCCTCTTTTTTAAATCGTGCCCGGCAAATACGCCAAAATAAAAGGGCGACCCGCCGGTCGCCCCTCTGAAATGATCGAAAACGAAATCCCCAATTGCCCTTGTGTTTGCGCTTAAATATACGGGAAGATCGATTCCATAACGATCTTGAAATTCTGCTGGACGGCCTTGCTCCCCTTGACCATCCCCATGTGGCCGGGGAGGAGGAAATCGGTGTCAAGCTGGGAAAGTTCCGTGATGCTTTTCTTCAGGAGCGCTCCGCTGCCGCCGGGGAAATCGGTCCTGCCGACGTTCCGGTCGAATATGACATCCCCGCAGAAAAGGGCCTTCCATTTCGGCCAGTAAAGGCCGATGGACCCGGGCGAATGTCCGGGGGAGAGGATCACTTTAAAAGATTCCCCGCCGAGGTCAAGGTCGCCTTCCTGCATCGGGAGATTTATATTCACCTTGGGAGAGGGCAGCCCGAAGAGGTCGTAGAGATCGGCTCCGCCTTTTTTCATGAACTCGATTTCCGCCGTATGCAATCCTATCTGCACCCCCTCCTTGCCGCTGAACAGCGCCGACCCCTCGTAATGGTCGGGATGCGAATGGGTATTGATGACGTACTTGATCCGCTTGGGGTCTATGCCGTCTTCTTCCATCCTGCCGAGCAGGTCCGGCACGAAATTTTTGAGGCCGGGGTCGATAAGCGCCTGGACGCTGCCCCCTATGTAAAAGCTGTTGCAGTTATTTTCAAAGTAGCTGGTCCATTCATAAAAATAGATGTCGCCGATAACTTTCATTAGTTCTCCTTTTCGATTCAGGGAAGGTATAGCAGGGGGTCGCGGGGCTTGCTCCTGTAGCGGACCTCGAAATGGAGATACGATTTGCCGTCCCCGTTTTCCGGCTTGCCCACCAGCGCAATCTTTTCTCCTTTCTTTATGATATCCCCGACCTTGACAGTCCTGTCTTTCAGATGACAGTACACCGTCGAAAAATTTTCGTCATGCTTGATGATTACTGTGTCTCCGTAATATTTGATGTTCGCCGAGTGAATGACGGCGCCCGCCGCCGAGGCGACAATGGGCGCGTTGTCCGGCGCAACTATCCTGATGCCGTTTATCTTCATTCCGTTGGGCTGAATGCCGTACCGCGATGTGACGCTGCCTTTTACAGGCCAGGCGAATTTCTTTTTGTCTGTTTCTGATTGCTCCTGGACCGCCTTGCCGGGGGCAATTACATTCTCGACGGGCTTGTTTTCTCCCGTAACGGGAGGCTTGCTATCTACTTTGTCAGGTGGCTTGGTTTCCGTCCTGCTTTCCGTCTTGACAGGGGCTTTGACCGGAACATCAGCCGGAGGGGTTACAGCGTTGGCGCTTTTGCCCCCCGTTTTAATCTCTTTTTTTTCAGGCATGGAGGACGCCGGTTCAGGATCTACAAGGTCTTTCGTCGCTATCCTGGGCTCCCTGGTCACATCGTCAGGTTCCTGGGGAAGTTCATCTTCGGCCGTCTCGTCCGGGGCGGCCGTCTTCTGGGTGAAATCGATGGTGTGGTCGGCGCCGGGAATGAAAAGGACGGAGTTCTCTCTTATCTGGGAGACATTGGTTATCTTGTTTGCTTCCGCAATCTGCTGGATGCCGATATTATAAGCTCGGGAAATGCTCCAGAGCGTCTCACCTTTTTTCACATGATGGTAAACGCCTTGCGGTCCGCTATTCTTAAATGACGGTGTGATTGAATGCGTGCAGCCGAATACAAAAATAAAAATCACAAAAAAGGCCGGTAGGAGCCTCAATATCCGCATCTGCCATTTTCCCTTACTTGGCCTGCCAGCCGTATTCTCCAATCAGGTTAACGAAACGACAACCGCCGAAGTCCTCTTTTTTCAGGTCTTTCACGTCTTCGGACTGGCGTGTGACCCTGATAAGCTGTTGCGAGCTGCGGTCTCCCACCGGAATGACGAGCCTGCCGCCGACAGCGAGCTGCTCGATAAGGGTCTTGGGGATTTCCGGAGAGCCCGCTGTCACCAGGATGCCGTCAAAGGGGGCTTCATCCTGCCAGCCCAGCGTCCCGTCGCCGACCCTTATGGCGACATTGAAGTAATTGAGAGATTCGATCAGCCTTCGCGCCCGGGAGGCGAGGAAGGCTATCCTTTCAATGGAAAGCACCCTTTCGGCAAGTTCGGCGAGGACGGCAGTCTGGTAGCCCGAACCGGTGCCGATCTCAAGGACCTTGTCCCTGCCGGTCAGTTCCAGGGCTTCGGTCATCAGGGCGACTATATAAGGCTGCGAGATGGTCTGGTTCTCCCCGATAGGGAGCGGGCCGTCGGAATAAGCCTGGTCCCTCAGGCCCTCGTCCACAAACAGGTGCCTCGGAACAGTCTCCATCGCCTTCAAAACCCGCGCGTCCTTTATTCCCCGGGAGCGGAGTTGAGAATCTACCATTCTGATTCTTTGGTTTTTGTACCTGTCCAATCCTTCCTCTTGCTGAGGGGTTTTTTCTTGGGCGGGATAGAGTAGACCTCTTCGACCGATTTATGGCGGCGGAAGCCCATGGCCTCTCTTGTCACGATGAGATAATAATATCTCAGCTTGGCGTACTCCCTGGCCTCGTTATAGTGCCTGATTTCCCCGTTGATGTCCCCGATCAGATCGGTGGGGCTGTGTTCCGATTCCGGGTCCGTCAGGGTCTCCATCTTGATATTTATGACCGATTCGATGGCCTTGAGCTTATTCAGGGCCAGGGCAAGTTTTTCACCTGCGCGACCGAGCACCTCCGCCCTTTCCTGGAGGATTTCGAGGTCGGTCTTTTCGACATTTTCTTTTTTAAAGTCCATAGCTTGAAAATTTGGGTTTTTCTAACATTTACATTTTAAGTTTTCAATGCAAAAGGAACAATTTATTTCCTTTACATGCCTTTGGCATTTGGTTAAACATTTTGGCTGTTTAAATTAACAGGAGAACTTAATGAATTATAAGGATACTAGCAAGCTGTCGCAAGTTGTACGGCAGGCCTATAAAAATGGAGAGGAAGACGAAACGCTGCTGCCCCTGGTCCTTGCCGGGCCGGATGGACGCCCTTTGGGCAGGATCAAAAAAGGCGATTCCGTCATTTTTTACAACATAAGGGGCGAACGGGAAATCGAGCTGACCGAGAGCCTGACGGCAAAGGATTTCGGCAAGTTCAGGGCGGAACGCGGCCTCGGGCTCGATTTTGCCACCATGAT
>JBDKTK010000431.1:0-4180 GCA_039680225.1 Syntrophaceae bacterium | reverse complement strand
GCGCGCGTTGAGATCGTGCCCGGGGCTGGTCATGCTTTATTTTACGACCGTCCAGATATAGTGAACAGGCGCGTAATCGAGTTTATGGGCAGGGGCTGAAACGATTCAGATCAATAAAGTATTGGTGAAAAAATTCCCGGAAGGGAAAAGCTGATGTGGATGGAAGAAATTACAAGGGTGTGGTAGAGAGCGTTGGCGTGTTCAATTATAAGGAACTCTCGAACCAGAACAGTGAGTGGTTGTCATTGTAAATGGAGCAAAGAGAATGAAACGGTCCTGTCTTTGTTGTATCATGGTTTTATTACTTCTTTTTTCTTGTTATTCCTTTGCCCTGGCCGGGAATATCACCTCGACTGTTATGATTGGCACGGGGAGCTCGAAGGCCGAGGCGGTCCAGGATGCAATTGAAAAGGCCATAGAATCAGCCACCGCTATCTTCGTTTATTCGTCTTCAGAAGTCAAAAATTTCAGGAAAGTCAGAAATAAAATCTTCACCGCCGCGCGTAAATACGTAAAAGAATTCAAAGTCCTTGAATGTTACAATTACGGCGGATTTTATTTCGCCAAGCTCAATATCGCCGTTGATTCGCAGAAAATCTCATCGGCTTTCAGCAAAGGCGCTAAAGCCGTTACATACTCGGATGCAATGAGATATTATGCCCATATCAATTCGCCTGTTGAGCGCAATAAAAAATATCTGGAAATTCTGAAATCTATCAGCGCCAGGCCGGTAAGCGATTTTTATTATTTTGATTTTGTCCGGTATGATGTTTTGAAAAAGGAGTCTGAATCGGTTGATGTCGTCCTGACTTATAGAATATCCCTCAATAATTTCTTATGGGGCGAATACTATGATGTGATTCGGGGAATCGAACACGCCTGCCGGACCGAGGGCGAAAACCACGTTATTATAAATTATAAGCCAACCGGCAGCCATCCCGGTCACACGAAAATTGCCGGTGACAGATTATGTATCCATGATGATTTTTACGATTATGTTATTGTCCCCCGCGGAGTCCGCCTCAAGGCGCAGCTCCCAAACGACATATATGAGTCAGGTTATCTGTTTCGACTTTATGACAGGCATATCAATTACAGGAAGGGTGATCAATGGATTTACATGGAGGAAACCGTCCAGAATGGCATCATCCACAATGCCACGGGATATTTTATAGGTGATGATGGGTTTGAGTTAAAAATCCCCGTCAGTCTCTCAGATGTCAAGGATGTAAAAGAGCTTCCCAAAATAAAAGTTTACTTGACGGAAGCTGAAACCGGCATTGATAAGTTTGTTTGGAAATAAGCGCGGAAGGCTGAAACGAATCAAAAAATGCTTATCACTCCTGGTTTATTGATCCCTCCTTCGCCCTTGACAGGCAATGATAAATGTAAGTAAATGCGTCCAAAAAACCCGAGGCGCATTTTTTTGAACCCTCTGCGAATCTTATTCTTCCTTATGCTCATCCTCACGCTCGTGTGCGCCCCTGCGCATGCGCAAAGCATTAACGTGGAAAAGGGCAGGGAGTTCACACCCCATGTTTTAAGCCTGCCGTATGCTTTTTATAATGAGAGCTATGGAGCGGCCGCCGGCTATGTGTACGGTGTCACAGGATATCCCCAGCCGCAGGCCATGGTCGTGGGGACGGTGATTGCCGGGACCAATGACGCTTTCTCGTTTTTTGCCCTCGGCAACAATCTGCGGATACCTCGCTCTGAGCGGTGGTTTTGCGATCCCCTCGTTTATGCCGGCAGCTTTGGCGAGCAGAAGAGCTTCACTCCCGGAAATCCCGCTTTTCCCAGCGAGCGGGCGGGCAGCAACGGTTCAGATGAGGACAATTACATCGAGGGGAGCGGCATCGACAACATCGCCCAGGTGAGGTTCAAGTACCTCCTGCCGGCCGGCGCGGCAAAACACGAGGCGATCAACACCTATGTCCTTGACAGGGGCATCCTCCACTCGGGCGCGACGGGAGGGAAATCCTGGAATCCCCTCGAGAGCGGGAAGAGCTATCTCGAGTTCAAACCCTATCACCGCAGGCAGAGGGTCAATTTTGAAAACGGCAAAACCGTGCAGGAAACCAACGGGATGGAGTTTTCCCTTTACCACGACAACACCGACATGCCGGTCAACCCGTCGCTCGGCCATTCCGCCCGGGTAAAATATTCAATAGACCCGGGCTGGCTCAACAGCACGACCGAATATGACACGGTCGAACTGGAAGCGGCGAAATATTTTTCTCTGGGAGCAACCAAAAGCCTGCGCCAGCAGGTGCTCGCTTTCGACTTCTGGACCATAGACTCGCCGTCGTGGAACGACTCGGATATCGAAGACGGCAGGACCGTGTACCACCGGCCGCCGGCCTACCGGGGCGGGGCCCTGGGCGGACTCTGGCGGATGCGCGCCTATCCGGGCAACCGCTTCAACGACCGCGCGGCGATCTATTACGCGGCGGAGTACCGCGTCATCCCCGACTGGAACCCGGTCGCCGATATGCCGTCGGTCCAGAAGGTGCTGGGGCTTGCCTGGCTGCAGTTTGCCGTCTTCGGCGAGCTGGGCCGCGTCGCGCCGGGCTGGTCGGCGGACACCCTTCACCGGGACATGAAGTGGGACCTCGGCGCCGGCATCCGCGCCATGGTGAAGGGGCTGATCGTGAGGATCGATATGGCGGGCGCCCCGGAGGGATACGGGGTGCAGATGATGATCAGCCAGCCGTTCTTCTTCTAAAAAAGGAACAGCTAAAAAGGGACAGGCTGCTTTTTCACGATTTCGTCACCCCGCGAACGCGGGGGGCCAGGAATAAAAAACTGGGTGCCCGCCTGCGCGGGCATGACCATTCCTGAGATTCATTTATTTCATACTTTTTTCACTCATTTGCATTCGACAGACACAAGCGACGGTGCGCCGTCAACGGTTATTCCCGGGTTGCTTTTGACAGTGCATCGCGAATACACCTTGTTTACAGGGCGGGCAAAAGTCATGGCGGTCCGGCCATAGGCGCAGGACACCCACAGATTTATCGCAGTCTCCGCATCGAAGCGCCAAATGCTGAACAGGTACCCCTCCTTTCTGGTTTCTTTCTCGGGGGCGATGAGGCCCTCCCGCTTTCCTGATAATAAGAATTACTGGACCGGTCCGAACTCCACCGGCACCCAGGTGTATGTGTCTTTGCCTTCCGGCCTTATGTGCCCGAGACCCGGGAAGGGGATATGCATCCCGCCGACCAGGACCCTGCTGTCCGCGGCTTTCCTGAATTGGATCAGTCTCGCCGCCTGCGCCTGTTTCTCGTCGAGGTCGAAGACGAACGTGGCCTGCGGGTTCGTGAACTGGATGGACTTGTTGTGCACCATATCGCCGATAATGAGGAAGGTGCTCCCGCCCGAGCTGATCTCGTATGCGCAATGGCCTTTCGTATGTCCGACAATGGGGATTGCCTTGATGCCCTGGATGGGCAGCTCGCTCTCAAAGGCCTTCCATCTTCCCAGGGCAACGTAAGGCTCCGCGGCCTTGCGCGCCATCTCGTACCATTTCTTCATGTCCGCCGGGGCGTTCGCCAGGTTCTCGTCGGAGAGCCAGAAATCGCTCTCGGGTTTGTACAGGAAAACAAAAGCCTTCGGGAAGACCGGTTTGCCGTCCGCGGTGATCAGCCCGCCGACATGGTCTCCGTGCATGTGGGTGATCAGGATTGCGTCGACCTGCGCCGGGTCGTAGCCCGCCGCTTTCATGTTCCGCACGGCGCTGCCCATCGCCGGGCCGAAATAGTTCCCGGAACCGGCATCGATCAGGACAAGCCTGGAACCGGTGTTGACGAGGTAGATGTTGGACGAGGTCTTCATTTTGGGGGCAACCGTATAGTCGCGGGCAAACAGCTCATTCATCCGGCCGGGGGAAATGTTGTGCATCAGGCTGCTGTCCAGGTCGATGACGCCGTCGCTCAGGGCGGTGACTTCATACTGTCCGATCATCAGGCGATAGTAGGCCGGCGCCTGCGCCTTCACCATCGGCGCTTCGGCCGCGGCTGCGGACAGGAAAGCCATAAATGAAAGAATACAAACGAAAACACCGATAGCACGCGAAGCATGTTTCATGGGAAAGTCTCCTTTCTGACGGAGTTTTTAAAAGAAAGATCAGGAATTTTATTTGCTCGTGCCGTCACCCCTGCGCAGGCAGGGGTCCAGGAAA
>JBDKTK010000430.1:0-2806 GCA_039680225.1 Syntrophaceae bacterium | reverse complement strand
AGAGTTGATCTCACAGGTGACGACATCCGCAACCATGACCTGCCCTGCCGTTTTTGCCGTCAGCCCCTGGCGGACTTCCCGGGGTATGTCCTGGATGTCGAGGCTGTGGCTTGCCGGCGAGGCGAAGCCGTACAGGTCCGAAAGGGCGATCATGCCAAGCAACTCCCCGTCCTCCTGTCCGTTGCTCATAATGGGAAGCCTGCGAACCCCGTTTTTGCGCATGAGCTGGAGCACCGTGAAGAGGTCCGTTTCCGGTGCGGCCAGGACCAGGGGACATTTAGTCATCCAGTATCGTGCGAGCATAGTGCGCCTCTTTCTCAGGGACTGGTTCGTTATTTTTATAATCGGCTGAAGCGCGCAATTTCTTTAATGATATTTGTCGGCAACGCATACTGCTGAGCCGCAGCAGGCAGATCGGATTTACAGCTGCAGCGGCGTATTGCAATTCGCCCTGTTACCGGGATAAAAACGCGCCCGATATAATAAATACCGGGCGCGGCGGGTAAATTTTCCTGAATCCTGGGTCCTAGAATTCCACGAAGTCCTTGTCTTCCATGGGTATGACCTGTTCGGGGTTTACGACCCTGCGCCGTGCGCCGGGGACCTGAGCCGCCGGAAGCGCCTTCGCTTCGTGCTTTCCGGCCTTTTCCGCCCCGATCCTCTTGACCAGCGAAAGCCCGTTTCCGCGTTTCTGGTTTGAACCGACAACGGCCGCAAGGTCTACGACCACCGATTTCATCTGTTCCGCCTGGGCGTTCATCTCCTCGGAAGCCGATGCGGACTGCTCGGCATTGGCCGCATTCTGCTGCGTTACCTTGTCCATCTCGACAATCGCCTTGTTGATCTGTTCGATTCCCCTGGCCTGCTCGTCGGAAGCTGCGGCAATCTCGTCAACCAGGCTGGCGATCTTGCCGGAAATATCCATATTTTCCTTGAACGCTTCCTGGGTGGACCTCGTCAGTTCGTTGCCGTTCTTGACTGACTTGATCGTATGGGCGATCAGGCTGTTCGTGTTTTTCGCGGCATCCGCGGCCCGTATGGCCAGGTTCCTCACCTCGTCGGCAACCACCGCGAAGCCCGCGCCCGCCTCTCCGGCCCGCGCTGCCTCAACCGCCGCATTAAGGGCCAGCAAATTGGTCTGGAACGCGATCTCGTCGATGGTCTTGATTATCTTCGAGGTCTCCTCGCTCGACTTGGTCACATCGTCGATGGCCACGGCCATGTTCGTCATGTGCCCGCTCACCTTCTGGACGATCTGCTTCGCCTCGCCCATCAGGGCCTTTGCCGCGTTGGCGTTTTCCGCATTCTTCTTCGTCATTGACGACATCTCTTCCAGGGACGAGGAAGTCTCCTCGATAGCCGACGCCGCCTCCGAAGCGCCCTCGGCGAGTGACTGGCTTGATGTGGAGATTTCGTGAGCGGCTGATGCAAACTGCTGTGCGGACGCGGTGAGGGTCCTTATCGCGTAGGTGATCGGGTTGCTGATCCTGCGGGAAAATACAAGGACTCCGATCACGGTTGCGATTATGAAACAGACTCCCAGGATCATGATCAGGTTCCTGATCGTGAACGCCGGGGACATCAATTCATCATAATTCTGGGAAACCGCAACGCTCCATTGCGACACTTCCACCGGGGCGTACCCGCTGACTTTCTTTGAGCCGTTAAAGGTATAAATAAGGCTTCCGGTCTGGCCCGCAACCATCTTTTCGCCCATCTCCTTTAACCCGTCCTGCTTTGTCACAACCAGTTCGAGTATGTATTCCTTCTGGGGATGGGACAGCATGATGCCGTTCTTGTCTATGATCCACGCAAACCCCGTGCTCCCGAGTTTGACGGAGGCGACCTTCTCGGCGAGGAAACCTATCTTCACAGCGCTGCCCACCATGCCGATCAGTTCTTTTGACTTGGAGTAGACGGGAGCTCCGAACACCAGGACCGGTTGGCCGCTGACTTTGGACTTTACCGTTGTGCCGATGTTGACTTTCCCGGCCTTGGCGTTCCTCATGTAATCGCGTTCCCCGACATTGACGCCCTTGTACGTGCCGCCCATGCCGTCGGCAAAAATGACGCCGTCGGTCCCGGCGACGAAGATGGTCTCGTATTCATTGCCGCTCGCTTTGACAATCTTCGAGAGCTCATCGTTGACTTTTTCAACCTGGGGGTCTTCGCCCTTCGCCTTTTTGGCGGCAGCCTCGACCACCACGTCGCGCTGGGCCACCTGGGCAACTATTTTCATCTCCTCCTGGATGGCAAGCTGGGCCATGTTGGCCAGGCCTCTGGCCAGTTCGGTCGACTGGTGCCGGGCGCCCTCTTCCAAAGCCCCCGAAGACTTTATGGCGGAAATCAGCCCGAGGGACAGCACCGGGACAAGAACAATTATAACGCCTCCAAACACCAGTTTGGAGCTCAGGGATTTGAGTTTCATATTCCTCCCCCTTTTAAAAACGTCTGAAGTTAGCGGTTGTTTTTCAATTCTGAGTTAAATATCGGCAGGGCGGAGAAAAAATTAAGAAAAAAGTTTTTTGGCGCACAGGCGGAGAGAATGGCCTGGGGTTCCGGAAGGGAGGAATCCCGCAGCAGGGGCTTCAGAGCGGCATTGAGCTGTTTGGTGAAATAATGCTCTATTGGGAGGGCTCCTGCTGGATTATCATGACCCGGATTACAAAGTGGTCCGTAGCGCTCGCGGCGCCTTCCCAGGGGCGGAAATAATCCAGCTTGAATTCGGTCCACCCTTCCCTGACAGCCTGAATGCACCAGACCATGTTCACCGGCGCCCCGACAACCGGCAGCTGCGCAGTATTTA
>JBDKTK010000429.1:0-6321 GCA_039680225.1 Syntrophaceae bacterium | reverse complement strand
TCGACAGCTGATTTTAAAGATTCTGGACTGAAAAGGGGTCGGCTGAACGGCCCTTTGTTTTATTCCCCCCTCACCCCGGCCCTCTCTCGCAAGGGCAGAGGGCGATTAAGGAAGGGGGTTGGTCATAACGGTGAGTATGGAAGGGAAAACACTTTTAGATCTGATCGGTAACACCCCCCTGGTGGAAATCCGGCATCTCAACCCGAATCCCTCCGTGAGGATTTTTGCCAAACTGGAGAGCTTCAACCCGGGCGGCTCGATCAAGGACAGGACCGCCTTTTACATGATCAGCAAGGCGGAAGAGCGCGGGGAGCTGCAGAAGGGCAAGATAATCCTGGAGCCGACCAGCGGCAATACCGGGATCGGGCTGGCGCTGGTCGCCGCCGTCAAAGGCTACAAGCTCCTCCTGATCATGCCCGAGTCCGCCAGCGAGGAACGCAAAAAGATCCTCAAGGCCTTTGGCGCCGAACTGTCGCTGACGCCCGCAGTCCAGGGCACCGACGGCGCTATTGAAGTGGCATATGCCATGGCCCGGGAGAACCCCGATAAATACTTTCTGCCGGATCAGTTCAACAACCCGGACAATATCCTGGCCCATTATAACGGCACCGGCGAAGAGATCTGGAAACAGACATCCGGAGAAGTGACGTGTGTCGTGGCCACCCTCGGGACTTCCGGGACCGCCATGGGCATCTCCAAAAGGCTCAAGGAGTACAACCCGGAGATCAGGATCATCGGCGTGGAGCCCTATTTGCGCCACAAGATCCAGGGCCTGAAGAACATGAAGGAATCATACCGGCCGGGCATCTTCGACAGGAACAGGCTCGACGAGACTGTCAACATCCTCGACGAGGATGCATATGCAATGGCGAGGAGGCTTACCGTTGAAGAAGGCATACTGGCGGGAATGAGTTCCGGCGCGGCCATGCATGTTGCGGTCCAGAAGGCAAAGGAAATGTCCTCGGGTGTGATGGTCGTCGTTTTGCCGGACAGCGGGGAACGTTACCTCAGCACGGAGCTGTTCACGGACAAGGCGAAATCAAGCCTGCGCCTGTACAATACCCTGACGCGCAGCAAGGAGCCGTTCCAGCCCCGCAACCCGGAGCGGGTCCTGATGCATTCGTGCGGGCCTACTGTCCATCTTGTCCCGCATATCGGCAGCTACCGGAGGTTCGTGGTTTCCGACCTGCTCATGAGGTATCTCGAATACAAGGGGTACCGCGTGACCCATGTGACCAACATCATCGACCTGGCCGACAGGTCGATAAAAGGCGCCGACCGGGCCAACATGGGGCTCAAGGAATACACCGAGAGCGGGATGAAGGAATTCCTCAAGGATATAGCTACACTGAACATCCGTCCGGAAGTGCTTTACCCGCGGGCCAGTGAAAATTTCGATTCCATGCTGGCATTGGCTGAAAGGCTCGTCGAGCGCGGTCTTGCTTATGAAAAACTGCGGTCCATTTATTTCGATATCTCCAAACTGGAGGATTACGGCCAGCTCTCGAAGATCGACCTGGGAAAAATGAGGCCGGGCCGGACGGTCGACAACGACGACTATGAAAAAGACAGCCCGGTGGATTTCACCCTGCTCAAGAGGTCGAGCCTTGCGGAACTCAAGCGAGGCGTATTCTATAAAACAAAATGGGGCAATGTCAGGCCGAGCTGGCATCTGGAATGCGCCGCGATATCTCTGAAGTACCTGGGGGAGGCTTTTGACATCCATTCAAGCGGTTCGGATATCGTGTTTCCCCATTGCGAAAACGTCCGCGCCATCGGCGAGGCGGCGACAGGGCAGAATATCGCCAATTACTGGATCAACTCGGAACTGGTGATGGTCAAAGGGAAAAAAATGTCCCGCTCCCTCGACAACTTCCTCACGATGGAGAACCTGGCCGAGAGAGGGTACACAGGCAAGGAAATCCGCTATCTCCTCCTGGGTTCCCACTACCGCAAGCCCCTGCACTTTTCCTTCGGAGCCCTGGACACGGCAGGGAACACCGTCAGGAACCTGGACAATTTTGTTCAAAGGCTTATCAAGCTGAAACCGGGAAGAGGGCTGCCCGAAATGGACCAGTATATTTACGACCTGAAGCAGGGCTTTTCGGGCGCTATGGATGACGACCTCAATGTTTCAGGGGCGCTGGCCGCGCTGTTCGAATTTGTCGGCAAGGTAAGCAGGGCCACCTCAGAGGGTCAGCTCAGCGCTGCGGACCGCGACCGGGGCCTGGAAGCTTTGAGAAAAATAGATTCCGTCCTGGGCGTTATTGATTTTGAGGAAGAGGTGCTCTCCGAGGAGGCCCAGAAGCTTTTAAAGGCGAGGAAAGATGCCAGGGGGCGGAGCGACTGGAAGGAATCGGACCGCCTGCGCGAAAGGCTCGCCGATCTGGGCATTACCGTCCAGGATACGCCGGAAGGGACTGTCTGGAAAAAATCATGAAGTTATCGGTCGAGAAAATTCCCTCCAACTCCCTTTAAAATGGGGAGGGTAATGTCTATCGGCTCTCGGTAACCCCCACCCTGTCACAATACCGGAACACCGGGCAGCGGCTGCAAAACGGCGATACAGGCCGGCATGTTTTCTGGCCATGTCCAACCAAAAGCGTGTTAAATACATGCCAGTATCTCCTGGGGAGTTTGGCCCGCAGGGCCATTTCGGTCTGTTCGGGAGTTCTGGTCTGCACGTAACCCAGGCGGTTGGAAATCCTGTGCACGTGGACGTCAACACAGATCCCCGCCCCGCCGAACGCGAGACTGACAACCAGGTTCGCCGTTTTCCTCCCCACCCCCGGTAATTTCAGCAGCTCATCTATCGATTCCGGCACCCGGGAGTCGTATTTTTCAATCAGGTCGCGGCAAAGGGAAATGATGTTCCGGGCCTTAGTATTGTAAAAGCCGACCGGGTAGATCGCCTCTTTTATCCGGTCCTCGCCCAAATCGAGCATTTTTTGCGGGGTATCGGCTGAAAGGATAAGTCTTTCGGCAGCGGGCCCCGAGACCTCGTCTTTGGTCCGGGAGCTTAAAACCGTGGCGATCAGGAGTTTAAAGGAGTTGGCCCCCTCCGCAGCCATGGTGCTTACAGGGGGCATGTAGCCGGCGAGATCTTTTTTTATCATCCGGATAACCGGACCTATGTCCCCGTCACGCATAAGCTTATCCTAATTAAAAAGGCTGTTGAAAAACGTGGTTTGAGCGCTTTTGAACAGCCTTAATTTTTTATTGCACTGTTTTGCTAATGATAACCTTCCTCATTGGCCAGCATGTCTAAATGCAGGGTCGCAATATCCTCCACGTCCAGGTCCGCATCTTTGTTGCTGTTTCTCAGGTCGACAATCTTGACGTAGCGCTTGCACGCGTCGCACACATCCACCCTGTACCTCTCGTCGCTGTTCACAGTGAAATAAGAGAGGTTCTTCTGCTCTTCGTTTCCGCAAAAGGGGCAATTAATCCTGCGGAACAGCCACTCGGTCCCGCACTGGTTGCAAAAGAGGAACTTTCTGCCTTCCTCTTCTTTCAGGGTGCCGATCTTCGGGTCCTTGCCGCAAACAGGACAATACCCTTCAGACCATCCGGAATTGGGAATTATCGAGGCATAGCGTTCCGCGGTCAGCTCCATGGCCGGCCGGAGGCTTTCTTCAAGGAAGAAGCCTATCAGGTCAAAGCCCCTGTTTTCATCGTCGGGCTGTTCGCCCTCGGTTTCATTATCTGTTTCCGTCGCATCGGCTGATTCAGCGGCTTCAGCCGGCTCGGGGGGAGGGGCTATGAATGTATCGCGGACCATTGATTCGTAATCGACTTCCCCGCTTTCCATCTCCTGCAGGACAGCCTTCGTTTCTTCGGGATGAAAGCGCTCGGCTATCTTCAGAAGCGCCATAAAATACTCTTTCGGCTGCTCCAGATCGAATTTGCCCGCTGTGAAATCGATTAAGGGAAGCCCTCCCGAAAGCTTGGAGACAACCAGGGCCTGCTCTATCCCAAAGACGTCATGGGTAATTTTTCGCCTGAACTCCTCCCGCAGGATCAGTATCTCTTCCAGCATCTCCAGGAGTTCCTTGTAATGCGGGTTTTCATTCTTGTAATCTTCTATATTTTGTAAAATCTCGTTTAATTTTTTGCTCATAAATGTCTCCTCTCATAACCGAGGCTACGGTATATTTGGTTTTCGCAGCAGGGGCAAGCTTTTTATAATTCGGCCCGGACGGGGTTCGAAAGATCGCCTATCCCTTCGATTGACACCGTAACCCGGTCGCCCGGGCGCAGGAATACCGGGGGTTTTCTCGCAAAGCCGACTCCCGGGGGAGTGCCGGTCAGGATGACCGTCCCGGGCAGGAGGGTTACCGAACGGCTCAGGTCGCTCACGACGGAAGCCACATCGAAAAGCATGTCTGATGTATTCGAATCCTGCATGACGGAGCCGTTTAACACGGATTTGATATGGAGACGGTCCGGGTCGGGCAGTTCGTCTTTGGTAACTATCCAGGGCCCCAGAGGGCAAAAGGTGTCGAAACTTTTTCCCCTGGTCCACTGGCCCTTCTGTTTCCTCATCTGCCAGTCCCGGGCGCTCACGTCATTGGCGCACGTGTACCCCAGGATGTGCCGGAAAGCATCCTCTTCCCTGATATTCTTTGCCGTCGCGCCGATCACGACCGCCAGTTCGGCCTCGTAGTCGACTTCATCGGGCCCGGCCTTTGGAAGTATAATCGGCGATTCCGGGCCGGTTATGGTATTTACGGCCTTGAGGAAAACAATGGGGATATCGGGGCGCTCGATCCCGGTCTCCTCGGCATGCTTGCCGTAATTGAGGCCCAGGGCAAAGACATTCGGCGCGGGCACCGGGGCCAATATGGTTTTTATTTCCGCCTTTTTCCTTGAAATGGAAAACTCCCCGAAGATATCGCCCTTTATAACCCTTGCCGAACCAGCCGATTTCGCGTCATAAACACCGTAAGAGATTTTGCCTTCAACGGATTCAAACCGGATTATTTTCATTTTCATCTCCTGTAAATTGTCCGGCGGGGTATTGACCCCCGCTCTCGAAGCGGATATATTAGCATATTCGAATACTTAAAGGAATCAGTCATTTATGGGCCAATTTAACATTCAAACAGATTTTACACCCAGCGGGGACCAGCCCCGGGCGATTGACGCCCTGGTGAAAGGGGTCGAGAAGGGATACCAGGACCAGGTACTGCTCGGGGTTACGGGCTCCGGCAAGACCTTTTCCATAGCCAACGTCATTAATGCCGTGAACAGGCCGGCCCTCGTGATAGCCCATAACAAGACCCTGGCGGCTCAGCTCTATTCCGAATTCAAGCTGCTGTTTCCGGATAACGCGGTGGAATACTTTGTCAGCTATTATGATTATTACCAGCCTGAAGCATACATTCCCACTACCGACACGTATATCGAGAAGGACTCCGCGATTAACGAGGAAATCGATAAAATGCGCCACTCGGCTACCCGCTCCCTCCTTGAAAGACGGGATGTCATCATTGTGGCCAGCGTCTCCTGCATTTACGGCATCGGGTCGCCCGAGGCGTATTACGGCATGCTGCTGCTCCTGGAAAAAGGGATGAACATGAGGCGGGACGATATGCTCAGGCGACTTGTCGAGATCCAGTACGAGCGCAACGACATCGATTTCCACAGGGGGACTTTCCGGGTGCGCGGAGATATCGTGGAGATTTACCCGGCCCACGAGCAGGACAGGGCGATCCGGGTGGAGCTTTTCGGCGATACAATTGATGCAATTTCGATAATGGACCCATTGCGGGGACGCAAGCTCGAAGAAGTCCACCACATATCCGTTTTCCCGGGCAGCCATTATGTCACGCCAAGGTCCACGATCGAGAGGGCATTGGAAACAATAAGTGCGGAGCTGGGAGAGCGGCTCGCTTTCCTGAAATCGGAAAACAAGCTCCTGGAGGCGCAGCGGCTCGAGCAGAGGACGAGATTCGATCTCGAAATGCTGGAGGAGATGGGATACTGCCAGGGTATTGAAAATTATTCCCGGCACCTGACCGGCAGGAAGCAGGGCGAACCGCCGCCCACTCTCATGGACTACCTGCCTGGCAATGCCCGGCTCATTATTGACGAGAGCCATGTGACCATCCCTCAGATCGGGGGAATGTACCGGGGCGACAGGTCGCGTAAGGAAACCCTGGTCAATTACGGATTTCGCCTTCCCTCGGCCCTGGACAACCGCCCCCTTAAATTCGAGGAGTACGAATTATATCCCCAGCAACGGCTTTATATCTCTGCCACTCCGGCGCAATACGAGGTGGCAAGGTCAAAGGGCAGGATCGTCGAGCAGCTGATCCG
>JBDKTK010000428.1:0-14225 GCA_039680225.1 Syntrophaceae bacterium | reverse complement strand
AAAGGCGTCAGTCGCACAAATAACCTGGTCGGCCTCGATGAACCCTTCTTTCGTTTCAACGCCCCTGACCTTCCTGTCTTTAATCACGATCTGATCAACCTGTGTTGAAAATCGGACCGAATCCCTGACTTTCTCATACAGCGCCGCGGTTATGGAACCCATGCCCCGCAACATGCCGTTCATCCCCTGCGTCAGGCTCATAAGCGCCATGAGATGGGCGATGCACACCCTCTCGGGTCTGGTCAGCACCATGGAGTTCATGAAGGGGTCGGCAAGGCTGTACACCGCTTCGGGTCCGGCGTACTTCATGGCGTAATCGTAGGAACTCACATTTCCCAGGTCCAACAGGGCGTCGAAGTTGCGTTTCTCGATATCACACGCCTTCAGCCTTTTTTTCATGGCCAGCCCGAGTTTAAGGATATCGGGAATCGCCTGGAGAGGCATGCCCCTGAAGCGCAGTGTTTCGGGAAGGTTCATGAGATGGTCGAGGGGCCCGCCCTTTGCGAGCATATAGTGAATCCTGCCGTTGCGGTAAAATCCCATCCTGGCCTTGGTGACCGGGACCATTTCATCAGTGATGCCCAGTTCCTTGCAGAGATTATATGTCGTCAGCCACTGGGGCTCGGTCATGCCTGCCCCAAGGGAAATATTGTATCCGTTTCTCGTGATGTTGCGGCATCTGCCCCCCGCCGCTGCGGTGGACTCAAGTGTAATGACTTCCACGCCGTTCTTCTTCAAAACATATGTGGCCATCAGGCCAGCGCAGCCTGCTCCGACAACAACGACTCTTTTCCCGATCATGATTTTTTCCCTTATTCAAAATTCAATATATTGTTTCGGTTGACTTTCAGCAGTCTGCATGGCATGAACAATCCTCGACTCCTGATAATATGATGGAATCAGATGATGTATATGATAATAAAGGATACCTTTGCAAGAATAAAGTCGTAAGAGGGGGGTAAAGTGAGGAGGATACTGGTGATGCTCGTTGCCGCCGTTGTTTTGTCGGGGTGCGCTCAAAACAAATCGGTTTATATCCCGTATAATGACGGCGGCCATAAAGACGTGGTTTATGAATGGGCCCCCCATGATGAGGGGGGAGAATGGTGGTACATTACCGGGTATGCCTCCGACCGGAACAACAAGTTGTATCTTTACCAGATTACGATATTCCACGGATATTGGGCTTACCTGCTGGAACTGTATGGCCTTCATTTGTCTTTTACAGACTGTTCAACCGGTCAACACGTGTTTTCCGAAGATATTATATTCAACTCTGACAAGGCTTATGCCGACTCGCGTTGTGCCGTTTATAAAGACAGCAGCATATGCCTGGATAAACGGCAGATCAAAATGGCGGGCAGGAGCGACAGGCTCAATCTGGATCTTGAAGGCATATCAGCAAAGGATGCGACCTGGCACGGGAAAGACGGCATCATCGTCATGGGGCATCCGGAGAAACCGGAAGAGAGGAGTTATTACTACTCCTTCACCAATCTCAAAACAAAGGGAGAGATCGAATTCCGGGACAAAAAGGGCGACTGGATGAAGGTCCATACAACAGGCAGGGCGTGGTTCGACAGGCAGTGGGGAAAGTTCAACGAGAAAGGCTGGGAATGGTTTTCCTTCCGGTTCTTTGACGACGAGGAGATAATGCTTTTCCCCTTTCCCAAAACTGGGAGCAAGGAAGGGACATATATCGACAGGAAAGGGAATGTTGTCCCTTTCAGCAATTTTACCTATAACGTGAAGAAAACTGCAAATTTTGACGGCCAGAAGATCGGACTGGGATGGGATGTGACTGTCCCCGTCAAGGAAAAGGAATATACGGTGGTCCCCATCGTTGAAGACCAGTACAACCGGTCAAGGTTGGGGGATTACTGGGAAGGCATTTCCAAAGTGTTCAACAAAAAAGGCGAACTTGTAGGTTACTGTATCGTCGAAACCACGGCAAGCGCCTACTGACAGGTAACGTACACTTTAGAAATGCATTGCAAAGACCCATGTGCTGTGTTATGAAATTAAGAATAATATTACGAATGAAATATGGCTAAGTGCCTGATTCTGTTGGAATCATAATATGAACGATCTTTCGGAGAGATACGACAGGCTTATTCGGCCAAAGAAACACGCCGTTTGGTTTGAGGTTTGGGATATTATCCGCCAGGCACTGATGAGACGGACCTGCATGCGGGGAAATCGGCTGATTCCCGCAAAGGAAGTGTGACGGCGCACTGACCCTGGCGGGCGGGTGCCAGGCAATGATATTGACGAGGACCGGCAATTTTTTTTGCGCCGCCGGTGGCACGAAATTCAATTTTGTATACACATACGCTTTCGTCGACGGCGTAAAAGCAAGTTTTCAAATGGTAAGTTTCAAAGATCTGTTTTCATGCATGGATGCGCAAACGCTGGGAATCGTTTCATCTTTGGCCATCCATGGGTTTCTTCTGGTCCTGCTGCTCTTGATTCCGGGTGCCTGCCTCAAAGCGATGCCCGGGACAATCCAGATCATCCTGGGCTATCAGGATTCATTCTCTAATGCCGGAAGCCGAAAGGAAGCTGAGCCGGGCATGTCGAAACCGGCTCCACTCCGGAAAAAAATCCCTCCCCGATCAAATAAAACAAAGGATCTGCCCGAAAATCGGCCTGAGCCGGCCGTCGCCGAGGAGCACCATGAGGTCTCTGCGGAACGGAAAGGTCCTGCCGAAAGCAGCGCATGGCATACCGCTCACGGTTTTGCAGCTGCGGATGCTGGGAAAGCCGGTTCCGGCCCGGATCCGGCGCAGAGCAATGGAGGAAATGCCGGAGGCGATTCCGTCGTGGAGGCCGGATTCGGCATGAGCGGCGCGCCTGCCTTTATTTATCAGGCAATCCCCCTTTATCCGCCCCTTGCGAAAAGAATGGGGAAGGAGGGAAGGGTCGTTCTCAGGCTGCTGATCGACCGGCATGGCAGATTGCAGAATATCGAAGTCCTGGAGACAGACGGGTTCGGTTTCCAGGAGGCAGCCATCGCGGCTGTCAGGAAATCCACTTTCCGGCCGGCCCGCAGAAACGGAGAGACGGTGTCTGCAAAGGCCATTCTCCCCATTCGTTTCCGTCTTAACTGACCGGCAAAGGGCAAACCGATGAATCAACTCGACAACGTCATAAATTACGGAATCATGGGACTCCTTGCCATGATGAGCTTTGTCGCGGTCGCCGTCTGCATCGAACGATATCTGACCTACAGGGGGATTCGAATACAGGATTTCCGCGATAAAAAGGAACTGGAACTGGAGTTGACAAAAAAACTTCATCTCATCGCGACCATCGGAAGCAACGCCCCCTACATCGGCCTCCTCGGCACCGTGCTGGGCATCATGCTTACATTTTATACGATGGGGAGAGAAGGATTTATGGATACCGGCAGGATCATGATCGGACTCGCGCTCGCCTTGAAGGCGACGGCGGCGGGTCTCATCGTGGCAATACCGTCTATCGTTCTTTACAACCTCCTGTTGAGAAAGGTGAAGGTCATTCTGCTCCTTTGGGATGTGGCGCATGGAAGAAAAGGAATTTGATTATATTAACGTCATCCCTCTGGTGGATGTCATGCTGGTGCTCCTGACGATTGTCCTGACTACGTCGACATTTATCGCCACGGGGATGATTTCGGTTTCGCTTCCAAAGTCGCCGCATGCGCAGGAAGAACTCATCAAACGGTCAGTGATAACAATTGACCGCAAAGGCGCGGTTTACTTCGATTCGAAGGCAGTCGGCCTGGAGGAACTGGGAAGAAAAATCGGCGAACTCGATAAGGACACCCCCGTCCTCGTAAGGGCGGACCGGGACATCAGGCTTCAGATCTTCGTCGATGTCCTCGATCTGCTGAACGGCCGGGGTCTGAAGAGAGTTGCCATACAAACGGAAAAAGGAGGTTGATAAGGGGTTTCATTAATTTGAAAAGGGAGGGCAGGGAAGCACCTTGGCGGGGATTCCCTGCCCTGAAAAAGGCAACGATTCCAAGACCATCACCTTTTGAGAATTCATACCAGAAAGGGGGTGGAATGTAAAGTTACGGAGGTTGAAAATGTGGTTCAAGTATTTGCTGGTGCTCATCATATTGTTGGTTTTTTCCTGGCCCGCTCTTGCGGCTGAGAACGCCGCAGCAAAAGAGGAGAAAGAGGAGAAGGATACGGCTAAGCTTCAGGAGGTTGTAGTCACCGCCACCAGAACAGAGAAGGAGGCTGCGGAAGCGCCCGGCACTGTAAAGGTTGTTACACAAAAGGATATTGAAAAAAGCCCGGCCCTGACGGTGGACAGCGCGCTCAATACCGTTCCGGGTCTTTTCAACAGAAGGGTCAATTTAATGGATACATTGGCGTCGGTAACGCTGGGCGGCGTTCCCGGACAGAACCGGACACTGATCCTCAAAGACGGGATCCCTCTCAACACCGCCTATACCGGAGACGTGAGCCTCACGGCGATGTCGAACGGAGACGTCAAGCGGATCGAGGTCGTGCAGGGCCCCTTCTCCAGCCTCTACGGCGGCAACGCCATGGGCGGGGTCGTGAACATCCTGACGAAGATGCCCGAAAAGCGGGAGTTCACCGCCCAGAGCGGCTACGGCACCAGCTGGAACCGGGGCGAGAGCCTTGACGACCTGCAGACTTATTACGTCTCATACGGGGACAAGCCGACGGACAAGTTGCGAATGCTGCTCAGTTACGGGTACAAGGCTACCAACGGCTATTCCAAGGACATGGTCACCGCCACCTCCCAGCCGACGGCGGGGATTAGCGGCTGGTCCCGGACCACTTCAAACACGGGGGCGACCCGTTACCTGATCGGCGACAAGGGAGACAACACCTGGTGGGACGACAGCCTGGATGTCAAGCTGGGATACGACCTTTCCAGCAATTCGAGATTAAACGCCTCGGTGCTGAGGACGCGGTACCGCTACAACTACGACGAGCCCCACACGTACCTGACGAATGCATCGGGCAATCCCGTTTACTCCTACGGCTCGGTGAGGGAAAGCTCTTTCTGCTCAGGTTCCGGCTATACGGAGACGACAATCTACGGTCTCAACCTGGAGAACGAGATCGGAATCGCCAAAACCAAGCTTACGCTGGCGCTCAACGACCAGGGAGAGAACTGGTACACGACGCCGAACACGACCTCGCCGTACGCGACCCTCTCGGGCCTGAACGGCAAGGTCTCCAGCAGCCCCAATCAGACGTGGTACGCCGACCTCCAGGCAACGCTCCCCGTGTTCAACTGGAATATCCTGACAATGGGCGGCACCTTCAGGACCGGCCGGTCCAATACCGAGGAACACAGCCTGGTCTATTACAAGGATGAGACGACCACGACCTCGCTGACCTATAACTCCGGCGGCAAGGACAAAACTTATTCCGTCTTCGCCCAGGACGAGATTCTGCTCCATGAGAAGCTGACTGCCTATGTCGGCTTCCGTCAGGACTGGTGGAAGACCTTCGACGGCTACGCCAACCAGTTCGGGACCGGTGCATTTGCCGAAACATACGGTTCCCGGACAGATTCGTCCTTCAGCCCGAAGGCGTCGCTGGTCTTCCGGCCGTTCGGGACGACCACGCTGCGCAGCTCCATCGGGCGGGCGTTCCGGGCGCCGACGATTTATGAACTGTACCGGACCTGGGTCTCCTCCACCAATATCACATACAAGGGCAATCCCGATCTGAAGCCGGAGACAACGACCTCCTGGGACGTCGGCATCTCCCAGGGTCTCTGGAAGGGGGCTTCCGTATCGGCGACCTATTTTGACAACCATCTCAAGAACCTGATTTACCGCAAGACGGTCACGTCAACGCTTTCCGAGTATATCAACGCCGGAAAGGCTGAGAGCAGGGGCGTCATCCTGGAAGCCGAACAAAAATTTGACAAATGGCTGAAGGTCTTGGCCAACTTCACATACACGAACGCCAAGATCGACGAGAATGAGGCGAAGCCTTCGACAGTGGGCAAGCGCCTGACCTATCTGCCGGAAAAGATGTTCAACGTGGGCGCGGACCTGGAAGCCGGGCCGTTTTCCGCCTCCGTTGTCGGCCGGTACGTAAGCAAGCGCTACACCGACGACGAAAACCTCGACGTCGTGAACAACGTCCCCGGGTCTTACGATCCGTTCTTCACGGGCGACGCAAAGGTCGCCTGGAAGGTCTGCAAAAACGCGACAGTGTCCTGCTCCGTCCTGAACATTGCCGACGAGTTCCACTATGAGTCATATCGGGCGCCGAGGAGGATGTGGCTGGGCGAACTGGAGTTGAGATTTTGATTAACAGCGAAATCAGGGGCGCGGCGGCGTTGGCCGCCGCCCTCCTCATCATAACGGCCGTGCCGCCAGCGGCGCAGGCCGGAACATTGACCGTGAAGGACAAACTCGGCAGGACGGTTAGCGTGACCCTGCCGGTCCGCCGGGCCGTCCTTTTCGAGACATACGAACTCATCGCCGCCCTCGGCGTCTGGGACAGGGTCGCGGGGATCAGCCGGCACGCCTATGAAAACGATCTGATTCTCACCCTCAGGCCCGGCATCGCGAAGACAATCCCTTCGGCGGGGAGCGGTGCCGACATTAATATCGAATCGCTGCTGCGGCTGAGGCCCGACCTCGTGATCACTTGGACGTTCAAGCCGGAATCGATCCGGTTCATGGAAGAGAAAGGCCTCAAGGTGATTGCCCTTTATCCCGAGAGCATCGAGGAACTCTATGAGACGATGCGGCTAGAGGGACGGCTTTTCGGCAAACAGGCCAAGGTGGAGGCGTACATTGCACGGATGAAGAAAATGTTCGCTTTTATCAGTGAGCGCTGCCGGGCCGTGCCCGCCGGAAGCCGCAAAAGGGTGGTATGGCTGGGCGGCAAGCAGACGACAGTCGCCGGAGGGACGGGTATCAACAACGACCTGATCAGTCTGATGAATGCGGTCAATCCGGCGGCCTCGCAGCAGGAGAGGAGCGCCGACGTCTCAATGGAACGCATCGTTGCCTGGAACCCGAAGGTGGTTTTCATCTGGGGAGGCGCAAAATTCGTCCCGGCCGACCTGCTCGGGAGTCCCCAGTGGCGGCATGTGGATGCGATCAGAAAGGGCCGGGTGTACAAGGCCCCGAAATGGGGGACGTGGTCGCCGAGACTGGCCGTGTTGGCTCTCTGGATGGCGATGAAGACTTATCCCGAACAATTCCGGGACGTGAACTTCGATAAGGCCGCCGACGATTTTTACCGTGCGGTTTACGGCATCCCATACGGGAGAGTGAGTCGTATTGGTGGTTGAAATGAAGCCGAAAAAAAATGTGTCCGCCCTCATTCTGGCCGCTCCCCTGCTCGCAGGCTGTGTGGCGTTGTTCATAGGCGCTTACGGTATTGCGCCCCTTGATATCCTGCGCTTCCTCTTCGATGCCTGCTTCGATCCATCCGCCCCGGATACGCCGGAGAAGGCGATCCTGCTCGACATCCGCCTGCCGCGAGTTGCCCTTGCCGGACTGGCCGGCGTCGCGCTCGGCGGTTCGGGCGTCACGCTCCAGGGCATATTCAGGAATCCCCTGGTGGACCCGTTTATCCTCGGAGTCTCGGCGGGAGCCGCCTTCGGCTGCGCGCTGTCCGTGGGATTCGCGCCCTTCCTCCCCGTGCAGCTTCTGGCCTTTGTCTTCGGAATTCTTTCGGTAGTTCTGACCTTCACAGTCGCCAGAACACAGGGGGAAGTCTCCCGCCTGCCCCTGATCCTGTCCGGGGTCATCATCTCAGCCTTTTTTACGGCCCTGGTGTCGATCGTGAAGTTTCTGGTCGATCCGCACAAGCTCCAGAGCATTGTCTTCTGGCTCATGGGAAGCTTCGCGCTGGCTGACTGGCGGCTGGTCGGCGTGGCGGCGGCCGGGATCGCCGCCGGCCTCCTGCCGGTGCTGCTGATGCGCTGGCGGCTGAACGCCATGAGCATGGGCGAGGAAGAGGCGAAGACTCTCGGCATTCACGTTACCCGGGAGCGGATCATCTTTGTGGCCGCAGCGACCCTGATGGTGAGCATCGCCGTTTCCGTGAGCGGGATCATCGGCTGGGTGGGATTGATGGTGCCGCATCTCATCCGGATGATGACCGGGCCGGACCACCGCAGCCTGGTCCCTCTCAGCATGGCGGGCGGGGCCGCCTTCATGATCTTTGCCGACACGACGGCGAGAAGCCTCTCGAATTTCGATATCCCGGTCGGGATCATTACGGCCGTGATCGGCGCGCCCTTTTTCATTTATTTGATGAAGCGGGGCGGCAACGAGAACTGGGGGAGATAGAAGAGACATGTTGGAAGTTGAAAACATCCATTTCAAGCACAGCCGCGGGCCGGAGGACATACTGAAGGGAATCAGCTTTAAAGCTCCCGAAAGCCGGATGGCTGCAATTCTCGGCCCGAACGGATCGGGGAAGACGACCCTTTTCAAATGCATTGCCGGCCTCTGGCGGCCCCGGCAGGGGATGATCCGCCACGGCGGCCGGGACATGACAAAGTTATCATATTCCGAACGCGCGAGACTGATCGCAGTCGTCCCCCAGGAACACGACCCTCCCTTCCCGTACACGGTTGCCGATATGGTGCTGATGGGCAGGGCTTCCCATGTTTCCCTGTTCTCAGCGCCCTCCGCCAAAGATATCGAGGCGGCCGATGCCGCCATTGACCGGGTCGGCATCGGCTGCCTGCGGACCCGCCCCTATACGAAGATCAGCGGCGGCGAGAGGCAGCTTGTGCTGATCGCCCGCGCCCTTGCCCAGGAAACCCCGCTTCTGCTGCTGGATGAACCGACCTCGCATCTCGACTTCCGCAACCAGATCCTGATCCTCGGCAAGGTCCGGGAAATCGTCCGGCGCAAGGGGCTGACCGTCCTGATGACCCTCCACGATCCCAATCTGGCCATGCAATTCTCCGATCATGTTGTCATGATCGCGGAAGGGACCGTTCTGGCCCAGGGTCCCCCCAAGGGAGTCCTGACGACGGAGAACCTGAAGCGGATGTACGCCCTCGATGTCACGGTCATTCGCCACAACGGCGCCTGTATTATCCATCCGGAGGCGATATCGTGATCGAACTGGAAGGGCTGACGAGGACATACGGAAAGATCCGGGCAGTGGACGGATTATCGCTCACAATCCGAGACGGGGAAGTGTTCGGCCTTCTGGGGCCGAACGGCGCGGGCAAAACCACGGCCATCAAAATGATGACAACCCTGAGCCGCCCCGATGCGGGGAGCTGCCGGATATGCGGGTTCGACGTCGTCCGGGAGCCCCGAAAAATCAGGGAGCGAATCGGCGTCGTCCCCCAGGAGAACAACCTCGAAAGGGAATTGACCGCCCGCGAGAACCTGATGATTTATAGCCTGCTGCATCGGGTTCGCGACGCGGAGCGCAGGATCGAGGAGAACCTTCGCCGCGTCGACCTCTGGGACCGGAGGGATTCGGTAGTGAGCGTGTTTTCCGGCGGGATGCAGCGGCGGCTCCTTCTGGCCCGGGCGCTCCTTGCGGAGCCGGCCGTCCTCTTTCTCGACGAACCGTCGATCGGCCTCGATCCCCAGATCAGGCGGCAGCTCTTGGACAGCATCCGGAGGACCCGGATCGCCGGGCGGACCGTCGTCATTACGACTCACTACATTGAAGAAGCGGAGGCTCTGTGCGACACGGTGGGAATCCTCTCGCGGGGGAAGCTGATCGCACTGGGCTCCCCCGACCAACTGAAACGGAGCGTCGGGGAATACATAGTCGAGTTAATTGATGAGGAAGGAAGACTCATCCAGCATATCCACCAAAGCCGCGGCAAGGCGCACGAGGACGCCGCAGAGGGCCGGAACGGCAGCGTGACCGTCCGGAAGTCGAACCTGGAAGACGTCTTCATTAAACTGACAGGAGAACGAATCGAGTGACGGACTTCGGCTGGTATCCCGTATTCCTGAAGGAAATGCTCCATTTCCGGCGGAAGCTCATCAAGCTCGGGTATCTTTTTTCCGCGATGGTCGTCCCGATCATCTACCTGATCGCCTTCGGGTTCGGCCTGGGGGGTAGCGTCCGCATCGACGGGACGAGCTATCTGGCCTTTCTCATTCCCGGACTGGTCGCGATGAGCTCGATGAACAACTCCTATACCTGGGTATCGAGTACGCTCAACCTGAGCCGCCTTTATTTCAAGACTTTCCAGGTCTTCATCCAGGCGCCGATCGGGCCGTCGTCGATTATGACGGGGGAGGTCCTGGCGGGGATGGTAAAAGGGCTCTTCGCGTCGGCGTTGATCATAGCCGTCGGTTTGCTGTCAACCCCGGATTTTCAGATAACGCTCATTTTCGCGGCCGCCCTCCTCCTCAACTGCTTTCTGTTCGCGAACCTCGGGGTGATCGTCGGGATGCTCACGAAATCTCACGAAGATACTGCGACCTACTCCAACTTTTTCATCATGCCCATGGCATTCTTCAGCGGGACGTTTTTTCCTGTCGATAAAATGCCTGTCCTCGTCAAGGGGGTTATATACGTGCTCCCCCTGACGCACACCAATATCCTGATCAGGAAGACCGCGCTGGATTTTGAGGCAGGGGTTTCCCTGGGCATTCTGATCGTCTACGCTGCGGCGTTTTTCATATACGGTTCAAAACTGATTCGAGGTTACAGCGAGTGATGGAGAAAAAAACAAAAGTAAAGATCATGACGATTATGTGGGCGAGCTATCTGCCGCTCGTGAAAGAAGCGGCGGACGGACTGGGCATAGAGCTCGTCTCGTATTCGACCAAGCTTCTAAATGCGCACCCGGAGATGTGCGGGGATGCCGCGCAGTCCTTGCGGGATGCGGACCTGATACTCCTGTACCGGACAAGCGATCCGTTCTGGGAGGAGATCGAAGGCGAGGTGAAGAGCGCCGCCAAGCGGATTCCCGTCGTGGTCATTGGGAGCGATCCTTCCTTCTGGTCCCTGTCGAACGTGAATCCCGAGATCGTCGCCGCCGTCTATCGCTACGTCCTGTTCAACGGACGTGAAAACATCGCGAACATGTTACGCTTCCTGCTCCATCAGTTCTTCTCCGGCGCCGCCTGCGGCGAGCCGCAAGAGGTCCCCTGGCAGGGGATCCATCACCCCGAGATGGGAAAACTGTTTTTTTCGACGGAGGCGTTTCTCGCGGAATACGAGCTCTATCTTCATTGCCGTCCCGCCGCATATGTCGGACTGCTTTACTCGCGCTCGAACTGGGCGGCGCGCAACATGGATGTCGAAAAACGCTTGATTGCCGGATTCGAGAAGAAAAATATCGGAGTCATTCCCGTTTTTCACTATTCCCTGAAGGACGAGAACCTCGGGAACCTCGGGGGCGTCGAGGCGATCGAAAAATACCTGCTGGCGGACGGCGATCCCTCATATCCATTGGTAGACGGGATCGTCAAGCTGACCTCCTTTTTCCTCGGCTCTTCGCGGGGAGCAAACGATGAGACCGGGGCGCCGGCAGGGGCGGACCTGCTGAAAAGGCTCAACGTTCCCCTGTTCGGCCCGGTCATCTCCTATTATAAAAACAGTGAGGAGTGGCTCAACGATCCGCAGGGGCTCAGCGCGCAGGCGGCGTGGAGCATCGCCATGCCGGAATTCGAAGGGGTCATCGAGCCGGCGGTGGTGGGGGCCACCCGGGGGATCGCCAGCCCTGAGAAGGAATCGTACACGCCGGTCGAGAACCGGATCGAACGGCTCGTCGACCGGATTTCAGGATGGATCGCTCTGCGCAAAAAACCGAACGGTGAAAAGAGAGTCGCCTTCATCCTTCATAACAATCCCTGCGCATCCGTTGAAGCCACTGTGGGGGCGGGGGCGCATCTGGACACGCTGGAGAGCGTGGCCGATCTTCTCAAGCGGATAGACAAGGAAGGCTATCGCGTTCTTCCGCCTGCTGACGGGAAGGCGTTAATCGATGAAATCATGGCGCGGAAGGCCGTTTCAGAATTCCGATGGACGACAGTTGGCGAGATCGTGGAAAAGAAGGGCGCGCTTGCCCTGATCGGCCCGGATCAGTACCGGTCCTGGTTCGACGCTCTTCCCGAAAAGACCCGGTCCCGCATGAGCGGGGCCTGGGGGGAGCCCCCCGGCGAGGAGAAAAACGGCGTCCCGGCGGCCATGGTCCATGAAGGGAAGATCGTGGTGACCGGCATCAATTGCGGCAATGCCGTCGTCTGCGTCCAGCCGAAGCGGGGGTGTGCGGGGGCGAAGTGCGACGGCCAGGTCTGCAAAATCCTCCACGATCCGGACGTGCCGCCCCCCCATCAGTACGTCGCCACGTACCTTTGGCTCTCGCGGGAATTCGGGGCGGACGTTCTGATCCACGTGGGAACTCACGGCAACCTCGAATTCCTCCCGGGAAAATCAACGGGGATGTCGTCGGGGTGCTTTCCCGATATCGGCGTCGATACGATGCCGCACCTTTACATATACAACTCTGACAATCCGCCGGAAGGCGCTGTCGCCAAGCGCCGGAGTCATGCGGTCCTGGTCGATCACATGCAGACCGTCATGGTAAGAGGCGAACTGTACGGAGACCTGGAACAGCTCGAAAGGCTTCTGGAGGAATACAACAGATATCATAATGACGAACCCGCACGGGCGCATACCATCGCCCATCTGATTACGGACAAGGCGAAAGGTCTGCAGCTGCTCGACTGCTGCGACGATTCCCTCCACGACCGGTTCAGCGAGCGGGTGCGGGAAATCCACGACCGTCTCTCGCTCCTGAAGAACACCTATGTCCCAAAGGGAATGCATATCTTCGGCCGCCTGCCCGAGGGGGACAGGCTGGCGGCCTTCGTCTATGCCGTCGCCCGTTTTGAGAACGCGCCGGAATCGCTGCGCGGCATCGTCTCCAGGATCGCCGGCCGGGAATTGTCCCTGTCCGGCGAGGCGCTGGAAGAAAAAGTTGAAGCGGTTGCGGAGCGGATCTGCCGTGACTTTGCTCTTGCAGGAGCTCCCCTGGAACAAAGCCTCGGCGCCGATTTCCGGACCGCTGCCGGCGATTCGAAAGCCCTGCTGGAGGTGGAAGCCGTCCTGGACCGGTTGCTGCGCAATATTCAGGCCTCCGATGAAACCTCGTCCCTTCTGAACGGCCTGCAAGGAGGCTTTATCGAGCCGGGTCCTTCGGGCCTGGTGACGAGGGGCCGCAGCGATGTCCTTCCCACCGGGAGGAATTTCTATTCCCTCGATCCCCAGCGGATTCCCACCCCCGCCGCCTGGGAGACAGGAAAGGTCCTGGCCCGGAAGACGATTGAAAAATACCGGGACGACGAGGGCCGCTTTCCTGAAAACATCGCCTTTCATTGGCAATGCACCGATATTATGTGGGCGGACGGGGAAGGGATGGCCCAGATGATGTACCTCCTGGGGACCATGCCCGTATGGCGCGAAAACGGCCGGACCGGGGGCTTCCGGGTAATCCCCCTTGAGGAACTCGGCCGCCCGCGGATTGATGTTACGGTGCGCGTCTCCGGGATTACCCGGGACAACTTTCCCGGCACGATCTCGATCCTTGATGAGGCCGTCCAGGAAGTCGCCTGCCTCGACGAGCCGTCCGAATTGAACTTCGTGCGGAAACATACCCTGGAAAAACTCGGGGGCAACAAGGACGCGGGACGGGAGGAACTCCGAAAGGCGACATACAGGATATTCGCCAGCATGCCCGGTACCTACCAGGCGGGGACGCAGCTTGCGGTCTATGCCTCGGCCTGGAAAACAGAGCGGGACCTCTCGGACATCTTCCTCTACTGGAACGGGTACGCTTACGGCAAAGGGGCGTTCGGCGAGCCTGCGCACGGGAGCCTGAAGACAAGCCTGAAGACCGTCGACGCCACCTTCAACAAGACCATGTCCGACGAATACGACCTCACGGGGTGCTGCTGCTATTTCGGCACCCATGGCGGAATGATCAACGCCGCAAAGGTCGTCTCCGGACGGGACATCCGGAACTATTACGGAGACACAAGGGAGCAGGCGAAGGTTTCAGTCCGCACTCTCACGGAGGAGGTGCGCCGCATTGCCCGGGCCAGGATCCTGAACCCGAAATGGATCGAGGGGATGAAGGAACACGGATACAAGGGGGCGGGAGAGATCAGCAAGCGCATCGGCAGGCTTTACGGCTGGCAGGCGACGGCCGGGGCCGTGGACGATGCGGTGTTCGACGACGTTGCCCGGACGTTTATGATGAACGACGAGAACAAGACCTTT
>JBDKTK010000427.1:0-8546 GCA_039680225.1 Syntrophaceae bacterium | reverse complement strand
TCGCCCGCCTGCTCCGGTCCGGGGCGTCTCCCGCCATCTCCGTCCAGCGACAGATGATACGGCAAAATTTCCTTTTCCGGGCAGATCAGCACCGCTCTTTCGATCACATTTTCCAGTTCGCGGACGTTTCCGGGCCAGGAATATTCGGTTATCGCCTGCCGCGAATCGGCCGACAAGGCTATTGCCGGCTTGCCGAACTGGATGCCAAATTTTTGGAGAAAACGCCCGGCGAGATGGATTATGTCGCCTTTTCTCTCCCTCAGTGACGGAACTTTGACGGGGATGACGTTAAGACGGTAATACAGGTCCTCTCTGAATTTTTTCTCGGCGATAATCTCTTTAAGGTCGGAATTGGTCGTGGCGATTATCCGGACGTCTACGCGGACAGGCTCCCTTCCTCCCAGCCTGTCGATCTCGGATTCCTGCAGCGCCCTCAACAGCTTGGCCTGGAGCTGCATGTCCATCTCGCTGACCTCATCGAGCAGCAGCGTTCCGCCGTTTGCGGTTTCGAACTTGCCGAGCCGCCTCTGGGCCGCTCCCGTGAATGCCCCCTTCTCGTAACCGAACATCTCGCTTTCCAGCAGGTTGTGGGGGACGGCCGCGCAGTTGACGGCCACAAACGGCGCGCCGGACCGGTTGCTGTACCGGTGGATGAAACGCGCGATCAACTCCTTGCCCGTGCCGCTCTCGCCCTGGATGAAAACGGACGCCTTGCTCTTCGCCACGGTCTTGAGCATTTCCAGGATCGAGAGCATCTTCGGATCGACCGTGAAAATTTCTCTCGACCTGTCTTCCAGAGGAATCTCCTGCTCGCGGCCGTCCATGGATGAGATGGATGAGAGGGATGCTGCCCCGCTCCCGTTGCCGGGGCCGGACATCACGTTTTTGACGACCAGCTCAAGATCGTCGAGCGAAAAGGGTTTCATCAGGAAATCGGCGGCCCCTTCTTTCATCGCCTCGACGGCGGTCTTCACGGTTCCGTATGCGGTTATGACAATGACGCGGGTGTCCGGGCTAAGGCCCTTCACCCCCCGCAGCACTTCAATGCCGCCGGCCTTCGGCATCCTCATGTCCGTTATGACAAGGCCGAATTTTTCCCGCCGGAATTTCTCCAGGCCGTCGTTGCCGTCCACCGCCGTTTCGACCCGGTAGCCGCAACTCAGGAGGGACTCCGCGAGCGCCGCCCTCATTGAGGGTTCATCATCTACGATCAGGATTGATTCCATTTCATGCCCTTCCGCGCGCTTTTTGTTTCCTGCCGCCGCCGCGCTGTGCCGCCTCGACCCGCACCAGCGGGAGCGATATCCGGAAATACGTGCTGCCCGTCCGGCTCTCCACGTCTATGGACCCTTTGTGGGAATCGATAATATTGTGGACGATCGCCAGCCCCAGTCCCGCGCCCTCTTCGCGCGTGCTGAAAAACGGGTCGAAGATTTTCTTCATATTGCCGGGGGAGATTCCCTCCCCGGAATCCCAGAAGCCCACTTCCACTATTCCCGGCGCCTGTGCCGGCGCCTGCCCGGGGGCCTCGGCCACCCGCGAGCTGATCTTCAGCGATCCCCCGCCCGGCATTGCCTGCAGCGAGTTCAGGATTATGTTGAGGAAAACCTGTTTGAGCATCTCCCCGTCTCCGCTCACATACGTGATATTGTCCGGGTCGAATTCGGTCTCCAGTTCGATCCCGTTCTGCCTGATGATCCCGTCCACGAAAGAGATGACTTCACCAAGGATTGCATCAAGGCGCAGTTCCCTGATGAGCGGTTTCTGCTTGCGCGTGAACATCAGCAGGTTCGATATCCGGGTGTCCATGCTCCTGACCGCGGTAATCACATGCGAGAGCTTCTCGCGGTCCTCGCCGGCGGACTTCTTCAGCAGCAGCGAAGCAAACAGCTCGATACTGCCGAGAGGGTTGCGGATCTCGTGCGCTATCTTCGCGGCCAGCTCGCCCATCGCGTCGAACTTCTCCGTGCGCTTCGCCATCTCCTCGAGCTTTTCCATCCTGGTGATGTCCCTCAGGATGAAGACCCTCCCCGTCGAGGAACCGGACACGGAGACCATCGGCGAGGTCAGTATTTCCAGGATCCTCCCTTTGATCCTCAGCTTTGTTTCTGCGGCGCCCGTCTGAGGCAGGGCGGCGAAGGCGGCGAGCTCCCGGGCCATATCGCCCAGCGGCCTGCCCGTCGCGCCCGCCTGGCGCGCCCCGAGCAACACTTCGGCGCAGCTGTTGAGCGTTTCGATTTTCCCGTCGAGACCGGTGACAATGACGCCTGTGGTGAGGCTCTGCAGGATGTTGCGCAGGTAATTCTGCATCTCATCTTTCGCGGCAAGCGTCTTTTCCAGTTCGATATTCTTGAGTTCCAGTTCCCGGTTTATGTCTTCAAACTTGCGCTCCAGGCTGTTGAACGCGTTCTGCAGGCGCACCGTGGACTCGTTGAATTCCTGGAAGGACTTCTGCAGGAACAGGTAATAGTCGCGGTTGATTTCGGAATCAGTCATTTTATCTCACCGGATACGGCTCTGGATAGTTTTGATAATTACTCACCCGGGGCGGGTTAACCTCCCCTGCCCTCCGGAGGCGGACAACGGGAAATATCTATCTGCCCAGGATCCTGCCGTACTGCATGGCCCAGGCGCTTTCCTTCACGGTGTAATCGGCGATCTTGGCCCAGAACTCCTCGCCGCCCTTTTCGCGCAGAGCCGCAAACACCCTGTCGGCCTGCTCGGTGTTGCGCATGCTCAAATAGACTTTGCCCTCGCCCAGCAGCGGCCAGAGGACCTCGGCCACGCCGGGCATGCTTTCTTCAGCCTTTTTAAAATAGGGCAGCGACTCCTTGAATTTTTTCTCCTTCAGGAGGCAATCTCCCATGCCCTCATATGAGTCGATAAAGACGTCCGCCCCGTAGCGCTCGGGCTTGCTGTTGTACGCGGCCGCGGCGTTCTGAAAATGCTGCAGGGCCTTGGAGTAAAACCCCGCCTGCTTGAGCGCCAGGGCGAGATTGCGCTGCACGGCCGCGCCGTCTTCGAATTCCGTTTTGGCGGCGAGGGCCTCCGTGTAATACCCGGCCGCCTTGTCGTAGGCGCGCCTCTGCAGCGAAATGTCACCGAGATATTTTTTGCAATAGGCCGAAGACGACTTGTCTTTTTTATAATTCTCCAGGGCCTCGGCGAACAGCTTCTCGGCCTCGTCGAGGTCTCCGCTGGACAGGTGGCACTCCGCTTTTCTGAATTTCAGGCGCGCTGCATCGGGCGCCTTGCCTGATTTGAGTATGTTGTTGTAAAGGCTGATTGCCTCCTTGTTTATCCCCACCTTCTGAAAGCTCTCCGCAACCGTGGCCAGCTTGTCGGCCGTCGCGGCCCTCAGGTAGTCGTCCTCGATCTTCAGGAAAATATCAGTCACGCTCAGGTAGTCCTGCCGCGAATAGGCCCGCTTGATTATGATATCGGCGCTCTGCAGCAGATTGGTCATGCATTCCGTCTTGAACCTGCCCTGGGGATATTTTGAAGCTTCATACCTGAAGGTGCTGAAAGACTCTTCGAACCTGCCGTATTTATAGAGGGCAAAGCCCTTGTGGAACAGCAGTTCCTCCGTGAGCTCATGAAAGGGATACGTCGCCAGCAAATTGTTATAGGCCTGCACCGGGTCCCTGTTGGCTTCCGAGCCCGGCATGAATATGGGAATGCGGACGGATGGCTGCTCCACGCCGAGGTTGGCCATGTATATCATTGCCTGGGCCGCCTGCATGGATTTGGGGTATGTCCCGATCATATGGCTGAAGAATTTCAAGGCTGTCTTGACCTGGCCCTTTTCAAGCAGCGAACGGGCGATCATGAAGCAGACGTCCGTCCCGATTGCCGGCCCGATTGCCGGCCCGATTGCCTCGCCGCTTTGCGAGCCGTCCGTATCGGGGCGCATGCTCAGAAACAGGGTCAATATCTCAATCGCTTCGTCGTACTTGCCGCTGCGGTAATAATGGGAGCCGAGCTTGTACAGTTCGTCCGGGGGGATCTTCTCCCATTCCGGCCAGCGCTTGAGGATCTCCTGGTACCAGGCGCTGGAGATGTCGTTGCGCTGCAGCTGGGAATAGCAGTCGGCGACCATGAAATATGCATCTTTCACATAATCTCCCGCGGGATGCTTGTCGATGTACGCTCTGAGCTGGTCCGCAGCGTCGCTGAACTGCCTCACCTTGTACGCCATCTCTCCGGTCTTGAAGAGGGCTTCGGCGGCCGCGGATGATCCCGGGAATTCGGCGGTGAGCCTTTCATATTCCTTGCGCGCCTCGTAGTAAAACTTCAGCCCTTCATAGCTCTTGGCGAGGCGGTAAACGGCCAGGGTATTCTCCTCGCGGTTGCCCGGGTATTCCTTTATAAGCTCCTTGTAAAGGTCGGCCGCCCTGAGGAGGTCCTGGTTGCTGTTGCCGCCGATATAAAACCAGCAGTCCGCCATCCTCCGGAGCGCCCTCTCCTTCCTTAGCGGACCGGCGCCGGGCTGTTCGGCAATCGCCTTGAACTTGTCCAGCGCAATCTGGTAATGGCCGGCGCTGAGAAGGTCCATGGCGCTGTCATATGCAGAGTCTGAAGAACCAGCCGCCTGCGCCTGGGGTTGAGGGGGCGCGGCCTGCTGTGCGGGCGGCGCCGCTTCCGGAGCAGGCGCGGGGGCTTGTGTTGCAACGGGAGCGGCAGGCGCAGCGGGCTGCCGGGATTCGTTCGCCTCTGCAGACCGGGCCGGCGCCGCTTCCGCGGGACCGGGGGCGTTTTGCGTTTCAGCAGGGGGCTTGCTGACGATCTTTGCGCGGTAATAAGGTTCAGACTTGCTGACTGCGAATAAAAGATTCGCGCCCGCGGCGATCAGGACCAGCATCAGGGACAGTATCAAAAATAACTTGCGCATAATCTTCGTAATCACTGGTGTCCGAGCGCAGATACCTCGGCAAAGGTATGCAAAGCAATTTGCATACCACGAGGATTGAGGATTATTTATCGCGGGGGCATAAGGATATTATTTCGGGCAGTTGCGTCCTCCCGCAGGCTTCAATCCGGAGATCAGACCGGTATTCAAAACGTCAATTGCACTTAAGCACGACAAATTATTGACGGGTTATTGGCGTGCGGTTTTGACCTGGTTTTCCAATTAAAAATCCGGTCATTCTGATTTCCCGGCGGGGTCCTCATGAATGAAACCTGGATTCCCGCCACAGTCTGCCCTCGAAGTCCTTAGTCGAGGGCGGGAATGACAAATAGGAGAGGCGCGGGTTCTGCTGTCACCTTGCGAAAGCAGAAAAATTGAGTCACCCCTTCTGCGAAGGCAGGGGTCCAGTTTTTATAAAAGAGCCTGGATTCCCGCCTGCGCGGGAATGACTTCGTCTGTTTCTAAACTATTCTAATAAAAAATAACTCTTGACCTGACTACTGCTTCATAGTTCAGAATCTGCCCCGAAAAACAAGTCGAAGGGGATCGGTATGAAGCAGGGCAGGGATACAATGACAATCGGGCAGCTTGCAAGAAAGGCGGGCATTTCGCGCAGCACGCTGCTGTATTATGACTCAATAGGGCTCCTGAAGCCGTCGGGCCGCAGCAGGGCAAATTACAGGAGGTACACCGGCGAGGACGCCTCCCGCCTGGAAAAGGTCCGCATGTACCGCCAGGTCGGTCTGAGTACCGGCGATATCTGCAGGATCCTCAATTCGCCCCGGGGCGGGGCGAGGGAAATCCTGGAAAAGAGATTTTTTGAACTGGGCAGCGAGATAGCCCGGCTGCGCGAGCAGCAGAACGTGATCGTCCGCATGCTGAAAAGCAGTTCTTTCCCGGCTTCCGGTCGTAAACGGCTCCCCGTCATGGACAAGGAAAAGTGGGTTGCGCTCCTGCGGGCCGCCGGTCTCGACGAGGAGGGCATGAACAAATGGCACGAGGAATTCGAGAAGCTCTCGCCCCTGTCCCACCAGGAGTTCCTCGAGGGGCTGGGGATATCGAAAGGAGAAATTGAATTGATCAGGAAATGGTCGCGGGGCGAAATGCCCGGACAAAACAGGAAGGCAGACACATGAGCGATAAGATATTGATGGGGATCTGGAAGTACATGATCGGCATACCGCCGGAGCTGATGAAAAAACGGCTCCCCGGGAGAAAAAAGAAATTCGAGGCCCACCTCGGGTTCATGACGGGGGAGCTCAGGCAGGTCCATCATTTCGTCGTCCGGGAACTGCCTTACGCAGGCAAACCGCTGCCGCCGGGATACATTGCGGAGCGGCTCGGGATGCCCGTTGAGCGAGTGGTCCTCTTTTTAGACGAACTGGAACAGCATATGACATTCCTGTTCAGAAACGCGCAGGGCGATGTGGTCTGGGCATATCCCGTCACTGTGGAGCAGACGCCGCACCGGATCACCTTCGATACCGGTGAACAACTCTATGCCGCCTGAGCGGTCGACGCTTTTGCGGCGCCCTTCGTGCAAGGGCGATTGAGAAAGACGGAGCTGACAATCACGGTCAATACGGAGTGCGCCCATTGCGGCCGCCCCATGGAGCTCGAGATCGACAGCGAAATCAATTTGCGCGTGAAGGAGAAAGGGTGCTCGCCCGTAGCCTTTGTCCCCGACGTCAACGTGCTCACCCTCAAGGACAAAAGCATCATCAACGCGTTCTGACGCAAGAGCGTCTTCTTCTGGTCAGAAGAGCATGCAAGAGAATACAGGAGGAGCTGCCACCGGGCCCGCGGCATTTACTTCCGCGCCGGGCAGATGACAACATCCACCAGGCTGATTCAAAGCACGATTTTCGGTTTTGAGGAAGGATAAGGAGAGAGCCGTTTATTTTTCAAAAACGCCGATGACGTTGGGCACGGGATATTGAGCGAAGTTATTCGGACTTGAATTCGATTCATAACTGCCGGCGAGATCGAGTCTCAGGTTTTGCGTCCTCACGGACATGGACGCAATCGGGCCCCCTTCCAGGTGCATCATCCTGGTGACGCCGATCCCGAGGGATTTGATCATCTCGTTGAATTGCCACATCGCATAAGGATATTTGCAGAAGATAAAGAGTATCCGGCCCTGCCGGTCAATTCCTATCGCGGCCTCGCTCCATTTCTTGTCCGATTTGCCCCAGACGTTGACGCCGTTGCCTTTCAAAAGCCTGAGGTTCTGGACAACGCTCTCGTAATTATTGAGCTTGTCGAGAATGCGCCCGGTGTCCTGCGTATCGGCATCGATCAGGACGGCGGGGGCAATCCCCGGGACCTTCGGATTAAAGGCAAGGACGGACAGGTATTTGCCGTTCCATCTTTTATTCTGGATGTAGGGGCCGTTGCGCAGATAACCGACGTTGGTCTTGTAGTCTTTGAGGTACATGCCCGCATTGATGGCGGCCACCATCTTATAATCCCTGCACCATTCGGAAACCGTCCTGTTCTCCACTTTCTTCTCGGACGCCAGGACAAGCCCCAGCCGGGCCTGGCCGGGATCTATCCGCACTATATGTATTTTCCCTTCGGCGCCGGACGTAAAGGTCCCGTATTCCACGCCTTTTGCAATCGATGCGAATTTTCCATCTGCAAAAGCGCCGGAGGCGCACAAAGTTAAAATTATTATGAGCAGAATTGCGAAAGCCGCTGTTTTCGAGCGGACCGGAACAGAAACCATTCCGCACCCTTTTCCGTACTGATTTTATTGCCTGATCTTTTTTGGATTTGTCACTTATACCCGATTAATCAGCGAACATCAACAACGGGGGAAGCAGTGAGGGGAGACAGATCAGAGCAGCAGCTTTATTATATCGGACAGGCTCCTGACCAGCTGCCCGTGGCCCTCGTGAATATAAACGCCGATCTGGGCGACCAGGGACCATGCAAAGGCGAACTGGGCGAGCGCGAATCCCGCTACCGTGAACTGGCTGACGCTTATGAGGCCTATCCCGAACTGGGAGATGGCGAGGAAACCGCACGCGAACTGGCCAATGGCGATTATCCCTTTGGCCGGGACGGGCCGGCGGTTGGGACGGTATTTGAAGGATATGTGAAGGAAAGGAAGGCCGAACATCGTGAAACCGGACTTGTATTCGAAGCCCCAGCCGTCCCATTTCTCCCTGGCCGGATACGGAGCGCCACAGTTCGGGCAGGCAAAGGCCTGTTCCGATACATTATGCCTGCATTCCCTGCATTCCTTCATATCAGCCCCGGAATTTTTTATTTTTAATAATCCATTTTTTTCACTTAAGCAAAATATATTAAGGTTTTGAGCCTAAGCAGAGCAGACGGCCTGGAGAGGCCCATTCATAATTTTCCGGGACTACCCTTCCGCATTCGCGACTGCAAAGAATCCGGACGCAAGTTCTTGTTGCATTCAGAAATATTTAATCTTAAAAGATTCTTTATCTCTGACGCTTCTCAGAATAATAATGAAGGGGTCATTCCCGGAATCCAGTATTTCCTGGACCCCTGCCTGCGCAGGGGTGACGGCACGAGCAAATAAAATTCCTGATCTTTCTTTTAAAAACTCCGTCAGAAAGGAGACTTTCCCATGAAACATGCTTCGCGTGCTATCGGTGTTTTC
>JBDKTK010000426.1:0-2526 GCA_039680225.1 Syntrophaceae bacterium | reverse complement strand
CGGCCTTGAAGGCGATCAAACAGAAGTGCATCAACTGTATGGGCAGTCCGCAAGAGGTCCGGCGATGCACGTCCGAAGGTTCATGCAGCCTATGGCCCTTCAGGCTGGGCACTAACCCGAACTATTCGGATCAGTCACGGACAGCGCGGCGGCAGAACCTTACGGCAAGAAGAGATTTCTTCCCACACTGCGAGGCGATTTCAGAAGCAAAACGCGGCGGTCCTATGTAGGTCAGACCCCAAATCCATGAATCATCAAAGCCCCTCGGAAAGAGGGGCTTTTCTATTTCAGGAGACAGCATGTCAGGTCAGAATGCCATTTTGAACAAAATTACTCCGGACTTCATGACTCTTGATGAACTTTCGGCTTATTGTGCGATGTCGAAAATGACTTTGCGCCGATGGATCAAAGATGGTATGCCATATTTCAGGTTCGGACGGTCCATAAGGGTGAAAGTCTCAGATTTCGACGCTTGGGTATCGCGGTTCCGGTCTTCCGGTAATGCCACCAAGGAACAGGTTCTAGCAGCCTGGAGCAAGGCGGCGGGAAGGTCAGAATGAAATGAATGTACCGTATCCAAGCACAGTAGGCAAAAGCGGACCAGAGTACCATAACGCAACGGGGGTAAGGGTCGTCCTGAGTGACTATGGTACTTGGGAAGTAATCATGAAAAGCCGGGGGCAGCGCAAGCGCAAGTCCTTCGGTGGAGACAAGGAGGGATTGGAGAAGGCGATAAAGTTTGCTGAAGACCTTGCAGCGGAGCTTGGGAAAATCACCAAGCTGGAAGAGGCCCAGGCAGAGCCGGAAATTCCACTTGCCGTAGGCGAAAAGAGACTGGTTCAGGTTGCCGATGAGTGGCTAGTCATGAATCAGGCGCGTTGGACTCCGGCAACAAACGAGCGATACTTTGGTATCGTCCGGGATTATATAATGCGTGGCTTGGGGAAACTGCCCATCAATAAGATTGATCGGGCGGCGGTAAAGAAGATGCTTGCGGAGTTGGCGGGGCAGAAGTCACATAAAACGATTGAGTTGATCCATTCCGTACTGAGCGGGATATTCAGCGAGGCCGTTGAAATGGGGTTGATCGAAAAGAACCCTGCCCAGGGGCTTTTGAAAAAGCTCTTGCCACCCAAACACAAGCGGATAGGCAAGCGGCCCGATCCGTTCTCGAAGGCCGATTTGGATTGGTTCCTCGAAGCAGCCAATGAGATGCTTCCCGCACCTTATCCGCTAATCTTCAGAGTCCTTGCCCGTTCTGGAATGAGGCTGGGCGAGTGCTTGGCAATGCGTCTTGATAACCTTGATCCGGCCAACAACTGCTACAAGGTCGGGCAGACGGTAAGGCGGCAGCAATACGGACTGCCAAAGACCGGCGAGCGGATCATTGACATTCCCGAGTCATTGACGCGAGAGCTTCAATCCCATGTTCTCAGCCTCCGTAAGGAGGCCATGAAAACGGGAAAGCCGGTAAACTACTTTTTCCCTGGAATCACCCAGGCGCACGTACAAAGCCAGATGCGGCGTGTCTGCCTTCGGGCTGGGCTTCGGCCCCGGACACCGCATGATTTGCGCCACACCTACGCGACCCTGCTTCTTATGGCGCACATTTCCCCGGCCTATGTTCAAAAGCAGTTAGGCCACCATTCAATAACCATGACGGTCGATGTTTACGGACATTGGATGCCGGGGGAAGGGAAGAAAGACCTAGAAAAAATTTGCGGCGATCAGCCGGTAACTGAACGCCGCGATATTGATTTGGTAAGTGCCCGGACTAGCTAAGTCGCCGTGCCCTTGCCGTGCCCTTTTGGACTTTTGAATTTCCAAAAATCCAGTAATTTCATGCATGGTGCCGAAGGCCGGACTCGAACCGGCACGAGTTTCCCCACCACCCCCTCAAGATGGCGTGTCTACCAAGTTCCACCACTTCGGCACGTAAAAAGACATTATACTCATCGATGATGCTTTTGCAAGCGTTTTTTGCCGTTTCTCACGCCTGGGCGGCATCCGGCGCCGCCTGAGGCCCACAGGGAAACGGGCGAACCTCCACTGACCCGGCAACTGCCGGCCTGCGGCGGCAAACCCACTGTGCGCCCACATCCATCATGCGACCCTCACGTCCGAACCGATCGCAGCGGGTATTACTGCTGAGCGGGAGCCGTCTGCTGGCCCGCGCCGGCCTGAGGAGCGGGCTGCGACTGTGCCGGCTGTCCCGGCTGCACCGGCTTGGCTTCCGGCAGCGCAGGGCTCGGGATCGACGTCGTTTCCGCGGGGGCGTTCTCCATGATGGACTTCGCCGGCGTTCCTCCCGTCATGTAGGTGAGGGACAGGCAGGTGATCATGAAAACGACCGCCGCGCCCGTCGTCAGCTTGCTCAGGAAGGTCGACCCGCCGGTTCCGCCGAAAAGGGTCTGGGAGGCGCCTCCGAAAGCCGCGCCCATGTCCGCTCCCTTGCCCGTCTGGAGCAGAACGATCAGGATGAGGGCCATGCAGGCCACAACGTGCAAAACCACTAAGAAGGCATAC
>JBDKTK010000425.1:0-4584 GCA_039680225.1 Syntrophaceae bacterium | reverse complement strand
TTGGCAGTCAGAGCATCAAATTTCAACGAAGTACACCATATGACAAATTTGATATTGCCCAGGTGACGGGCTATGTATTCTTCGTCAAATTCTTTGGTTAAATCTTTCAGCCACTCAGAAGAGTATGAGTATTCTTTCTCGGTTTCAGCTATGCAGTTTTCCAATTTCCCTATTGACTGCGCATATTCCAATCCCAATTTCGCAATTACCATTAAATGTTCCTGGTTGTTAAATGTGGTTCGCTCTTTAAGATAATTATCCCATTTATCACCGATTTCAGCATTTTTGGCTTCTCGTTTAAGGTCCTCAAAGAATTTTTGTATATCCTGGATGTCTGGGGGATCACCCATATCTCTTCTAAGATCGTGAGCCGTGGCCGGTGTACTCAGGATAAACGCCAGACAGGTTACAAACACAGTCTTTGCGAGCAATTTCATTTTCTTCTCTCCTAAAAAGAATCTCCTATAGCGACCCAGAAATCCTCAAGCTTGCTGCCGCTGTGACTCAATGCATGCTCATGCGCCTTTTTGGTGCAGATTTCTCTTTTGAGTAAAGGTATATCTTTCGTTACTCGTGCGAGACCGACCCAATCCTGCTGCGCTATAAAAATGATTGTACCTATGCTTCCACCCCGAGCATCAGGGCCAAGAAAAAGTGACAAAAATACAGCGGGCATCAGGCCTATTTGAATCCATTTTATCCCTTTTGTGACCCACCGTATTTCATCAAGCGTTTCAATACAGCAGCGACCCAGGTAAACATCTCTCAAATGCGGTTGTCTCGCTATGCGTTTCCCTCCATTTCCTTTTATAAATAATTCAACAGACACCTGAATACATTATGGAATATTTCGTGTCAACCTAAATTACATTAAATCCATCATTTATCGGGATTAATTATGTAGGAGATTTTGAGTTAAATAAGAATGATTAGTCTGAAAGGATGAATTTCAGGCCCGGGCTCTACCCGGGCTCTCACAGATTGCCGGCACCGCAAAGGGGGCCGGATTGGCAGGGGGCGTCAGTCCAACGGTGAAGCAGGGTGCGTTACGCTTCGCTAACATACCCTACAATCTTATATGTCACCCCTCGAAAACGGGGGGCCAGGAATGACGGGATTGGAAATTCACGTCCTCGAAATTTACCGGCCCTGTGCCGGGTGGCCTACCGGGATCAGCAGCAGCGGCGCCTGATCCTCCGGGAGTTTCAGGGCCCGTTTGACTGCATCGTCCTGGAAGGCCCCCACCGGGACGCTGCCCAGCCCGAGGGCGGCGGCTTCCAGCATGATGTTCTGCGCGGCATGACCTGCTTCCATGTGGACATAGCGCGGGGCCCTGTCCCGGTATTTGGCTGCCGTGCGCCCGTATACCGCGGCTATGGCAAATACCGCCGGCGCCGTCCCGACACAGCCCTGGTTGAGCGCCGCCGACGCAAGCGGCCCGCGGGCATCGCCCGCAGCAACGGCCGTGAGTTTATGGCCTTCCGGCCGGTAATGGAAGACTCCCTCTTTCAGGACCACGTAAAGCTCCAGGGGATAAAGCGCCCCGGCGGACGGGGCCGTCCTGCCGCCCCAGTCGCGGGTCTTGCCCTGGCCCGCCCAGAGGAGTTGCGATATTTCGGGAACGGCGAGCGGCTTGGCCGCAAACTGCCGGACCGAGCGGCGCTTTTCGAGCGTATCTTCCAGCGCGGCGCTGGTCTTAGCGGGCTTGGGGAGGTCAATCGTTTTACCGGGGACAATGTTTTCCATGAGCTTGCTCCTTTTGTCCGCCGCATGCGAATCCCCCCAGGGGATGGCTGCAATTGCGGCGGCGGCAAAAATTAATAAAGCGCGCCGGGATTTCATAATTATTTTATAGCAGACTTTCATATTTTTTGATTTGAGTTTCAGCCCCTTACGGCTATTATGTCCCGGTTGGAGAAGGATGGGCCATGACAGGAATCGACACAGACGGATTTTCCCCCAGGCCGTGGGCCAGGAGCGCGCACCTGCAGACTGTTTTCGCGAGCCTCAAGTACCGGCTCAAGGGGCGCAACGAAATGGCCGAATGCGCCCGGGAAGTGATCCTGGACGGGGCGGGCGGGAGCCGGTTGCTGGGATACCTTTCCCGGCGGGCCCCCGGAACGGCCAAAGGCCTCGTCCTGCTCATCCATGGATGGGAGGGAAGCTCGGATTCGACCTATATCCTCTCCACCGGGAGGACCCTGTTCAATCACGGTTACGACGTATTCCGGCTGAATCTCCGGGACCACGGGCCCAGCCACCGTCTCAACACCGGTCTCTTCCACGGCGCTCTCATCGAGGAGACCCACAACGCGGTGATAAACGCGGCCGGGCTGGCTGACGGAAAGCCTTTTTTCGTGATCGGATTTTCCCTGGGGGCAAACTTCGCGTTCCGGGTCGCCCTGCGGCACTCCGCGCTTCCCGTGCCCAACCTCAGGCGCGTGTTCGGCATCAGCCCCGCCCTCGACCCGCACCAGGCGACTGTTTCGATAGACCGGAGTATTTACCGTTTGTACTTCCTGAAGAAATGGAAGAGGTCCCTGTCCGAAAAGCAGCGGCTTTTCCCCGGGCTTTACGATTTTTCGGGACTGTTGAAGATGAATTCCTGCATGGAAATGACCGAGGCCATCATGCCCGTTTACAGCAGTTTCCCTTCATACCGCGAGTATTTCAGCATGTACACCCTGCGCAAGCCGCTGTTTGCGGAGCTTTCCGTGCCCGTGACGGCGATCGCTTCCGCAGACGACCCCGTCATCCCCGTGCGGGACCTGGAGGAGCTCGAAGGCAGCCCGAACCTGGACATTTCCATCCAGAAATACGGCGGCCATTGCGGCTTCCTCGACCCCTTCCATTTCGGCTGCTGGTACGAAAGGCGCATCTGTGATATTCTGCGCAAGTACTGATGGACACTAAGATCCTTACCGATAAACAAGAATTCCTCAACCTGGTCATTGAGCGTCTGGGCAAGTCCCCGGTGGATTTTTGCGAAACGGCGGACTATGTGACAGCCGAGAACGCAAAAAAGGCCGGCACGTGGGGCGTTGCGGGCGTTCTGGTCCCGCTCTTTTTCATGGAGAAGGGCGGCGGGGCCGGGGAATTTGCCTTCAAGCTGATAAAGAGATCGACGTCCGTGGTCCAGGCAGGGGACCTGAGCTGCCCCGGCGGCATGCTGCACCCGATCGCCGACGAAGTCCTACGGCCCCTTTTATCCGGCGGGCTCCTTCCCGTCCTGCGCGGCAAGCCGCATCAATACCTGAAAGACCGGGGCCCGGCCCAATACAGGCAGGCAACGCTGTTCCTGGCCAACGCCCTGCGCGAATCCTGGGAGGAAATAAGGCTGAGCCCCTTCAATGTTGAGTTCCTGGGCCCCCTTCCCTGTAATCCTCTGCTTGCCTTCACGCGCATCATCTTCCCCCTGGTCGGGTTCATAAAGCGTGACTTCCCGGGCCGGCCCAACGGCGAAGTGGAAAAGATCGTCAACATCCCCCTGCGCGCGTTTTGCGACGAGGGCAATTACTGCACGTACACGATCGAGTCGGAGTACCCCCTCGGAAACAATGTGGCCACCAGACGGGAATTTCCCTGTTTCACCGCCGTCGACGCGCACGGCAACGAGGAGATCCTCTGGGGCGCCACCTTCTTTATTGTTGTCAACTTCCTGAAGACCGTGCTGGGGTTCGAATTGCCCGAATCCCATACACGGAGGAATTTCAGGAAGGTGCTGAAAGCGGAATATATAACGGGGACCAGAAAAGAATGAAAAGAGACCTGAAGGCCGTAATCTTTGATTTTGACGGCACCCTGGCCAAGCTCAATATAGATTTCCACCTGATGCGGAAGAGATTGATTGAATTGATCGCCTCCTGCGGCGTGCCGGTCCAGAAAATTTCCCACCTGCTGGCCCTCGAGATGATCGAAGCGGGCAGGCAATGGCTTGTTGCCAATGACGGCGGCCGGAGCGCCGGTTACGCGGAAAAGACGGGCCGGCTCATCTATGAAATCGAGATGGAAGGGGCCCGCAGCGGCGAACTGATACCCGGCGTGCGGGAAATGCTCGCCGGACTCAAGGGGCGCGGGATCGAGCCGGGAGTCCTGACGCGCAACTGCATGGAAGCGGTGCTGGTGATGTTCCCGGATATAGACAACTACTGCCGGGCTGTCATAACACGAGAAGCGACGACGAAATTCAAGCCCGACCCCGAGCACCTTCGTATCGCGCTCGACTGCATCGAGGCGCTGCCCCGCAATGCCGCCATGGTGGGGGACCACCCCATTGACATCGAGGTCGGCAAAAGGCTCGGGACAATGACGATAGGCGTGCTGACGGGATACTACAACAGGGAGGGCCTGGAGGAAGCTGGCGCCGACCTGGTGATTGAGAGCGCCGTCCGCATCCTTGAGTACATTTAGAAATACAGAATCTACATTTTAAGATAAAAAAAGGGCGACCCGCCGGTCGCCCCTACATTTTCTTGCGACGCATCACAAATACCGCCCCGCAAGCGATAACCCCGGAAAATACAAAAACCGCGGCAAGGGGATGCCGTGCCGAAGCGGCGACGGGAACAAATACCGCCCGCAATG
>JBDKTK010000424.1:0-3062 GCA_039680225.1 Syntrophaceae bacterium | reverse complement strand
CGTGGGCCTCCACGAAAGCCAGGATGGTATCCAGGAGACTTTCGGCCTGAGATGGGGTCATACCTTCGACAACGAAATCAAAGTGTTGATAAATGTTGCTCGCCATGTCACATCTCCAGCTTGAGCTGAGCATCCGGCTCACGCAGCCACACACGCAGGCGCAGGCCGTGGCGTTTGGTGCTGACCTTGATCTTGCGGTCCACGTTCTGGATCAGCACCTGGAACAGGAACAGGTTGCGGGGATCGTCGAACTCGAATTCGGCGGCCTTGCCAGGCGTGAGGTTATTCAGATGCGCCCGGGCGAAATTAGCCGCCTGTCCGCCGTGAAGATAGAACACGCCCGGGCCGCGCTTGCCAGGCTTTGGCTCAGGCTGTGGTTTGGGATGGGGAATTTCGGTCATTCCGACGAAAGAAGGTGGTGTATAATCGGACATAAGATTTCCTTTCCTGGAAACGGAGCGACCCTATGCGGGGGTGGCTCCGTTTTGCGTTTCCTGATCTTCGATCTTGGCGTAGAGCAGGTCGATAGCCCGGCGCACGACTTCGCCCTGGGAGACGCCCAGGCGCTGCGCCAGGTCTGCCACGCGTGAGATGTGTGCCATTGTTAGAGAGTAGTTACGGGCTACGGCGATTGGGGTTTGAACAGTGGGTTGATCGTTCATGAGCGATCCTTTCTTGATAAAGGTGTTATTCTTTCGGCTGAAAGTATAATAGCATGAACTCACAAGCTTGTCAAGGGAAAAGAGTAAGCATTTCCACAGAAATCAAAAATTGTGTAAAAATTCTTTCCATGGAAATAGACGACAAGATGCGATTTGAAAAATGGCTTGATGAAGCGTTGGCCGATAAGAGGTGGACGCGCAACCAGCCGCCATCTGCTGACCGGGCTCTTGCGCTGCCGCCAATGCGGATCGTCCATGCAGGGCAAGCGAACGGTGGTGCAGCTTCGGGATGGGACGAAAGAATATCGATATTATCATTGCGCAATAAGCAGCGCCGGCAGCAACCATCTGCGAGCCGATTGTCGCTGTTCGGCTTTGAGTATCCATGCCGATGTGATCAACGAGCGGGTGTACCAGGCAGTGAAGGCGCACGTCCTGGACGAAGCGGTGTTGGCCGCCGCATACGCCGAATCACGTGAGCGCCAGGCGGCCCGGCAGGGCGAGGCGGACGCGGCCCTGGCCGTCGCCCGGCGCAACGTGGCCGGGTTGAATGCAGCCATAGACCGGCTGGTTTTAGCGATTTCCGAGGTCGGGCATTCCAGGTCAATTCTGGATAAGTTGACTGAATTGGAGCATGAGCGCGACCGGGAGCAGCTTCAGGTGATCGACCTTGAAATGCAGGCGACCCGTCCGCTGCCAGACCTTGACATTGGCGCCCTGGTCCGGGAAGGGCTGGCGATCATCGACGGCGGCGATTTTCGTAAGAAGCAGCTGCTTCTGCGGTCGTTTATACGCGAGATCAGGGCGGAGGAGACGGACGGCGAGCTGGTGGGGGAGATCGACCTGCTTATGCCTGGGGGCGAAGGAATGACTTTTTCGATTTAGGACCGCTGAGCCAGGACATAGAAACTGTATCGAAAAAATACAAATCCGCTATTGCATCTTCTTGAAAAATCCTGTATGATATAGCTAATTGAGCAACCTCCATCCTGGTTGGAGGATTGCCGGAGAGTAGCGCCCGGCGCATCTTTTCCTTTGGGAGATGCGCCGGGCGTTTTTATTCAGGAGGAAAACCAAAATGCTGATGGCAATTGTTTATCTGGCTGTGATCTTCGCTCTGGCTTACCTAGCCGAGAGCCTGACCGAATATTTGTTCGGGATTCCATTCGACAAAATCCCTGCACTTACGCCCTACAAGTGGGCGCTGATGTACCTGTCAGCAGCTGTCGGGATTGGAATGGCGATCTTTTACCAGCTTGACTTGATCTATCTTTTGGCGGAGGTGATCTCCGAGGCGGTTGGAGTGCCATCGCCGATCCAGGTTTCGGTGGTTGGCTTCGTCCTGACGGGCCTGGGGATTGGCCGGGGCGCCAACTGGTTGCACGATTTCGTTTCAAATTATTTCAAAAAGCCGGTCATCGAGGTGTGAGCATGCCAACGCCGCCGATCAGCAATGCAGTCCTCCTGGAAAAAATCAACAACGTCATCGAAAAAGTTGACGGTATGGCGGATGACATCAAGTGCAACGCCAGTGATTTTTCAAAATTCGCCAGCCAATACTCCGGTTCGCACGCCGAGGTAGTTGGGCGCGCCGAACATGCTCACAAACGCATCGATGAGCTGAAGCTGCGCCTGGATGCGATGGACGACGCGATGAAGAAATTAACGGACTCGGTCCGCCCGTTGGTTTATACGAACAAAATCTTGACCTGGTTGGCAATCGCCTTTGGCAGCTCGATCATTGCGCTGATCTGGGCAATTCTCACCCATACCGTTGAGTTGATCGCACCTTAACATGGCCGAAATCACAAAAGAGGCTTCCAACCGTGTGATTGTCCCGATCATCTCAGACACTCACGGCGGCCACTCCGGCGCGCTTATGAACCCGGAGACGGTGATCGAGATGGAAGACGAGCTGGGCAACCGCTATAACTATCAGCCGGAGCTGACCGAGATACAAAAGTATCTCTGGAATATCTATACCGGCGCCCTGGAGAAGATCAAGGTCCTGGCCGGGGAAGATCCAATTGTAGCGCTGCACGCCGGCGATAACGTGGAAGGCAACAAACACCCGTCTGAGCTGGTCCGGCCCGAGATCAGCGCCCAGATCAAGATCGCATTCAATAACCTGCTTCCCCTTTGCAGGCTGCCCAACCTGAAGGCGCTCAGGGTTGTCAGGGGCACCGGGGCGCACGAACTGGGCTTCGCTTCGGCGACGACGATGGTGGTCCAGCTGCTCCAGATCGCCTACCCTCGCCTGGACATCCAGGCGATCCAGCATGGCTGGCTTTCGGTCGGCGGGATCGACATTGACTATTCTCACCACGGTCCCGGCATGTGGCGAAGAACATGGCTGACCGGCAACGAGGCCAGGCATTATCTGCGAGATTGCATGATGCG
>JBDKTK010000423.1:0-1753 GCA_039680225.1 Syntrophaceae bacterium | reverse complement strand
GCGACATCGGCACAAGCCCCATCTATACCCTGACCGTCGTCTTTGCCATGACCCCGAGAACCCCGGATAGTGTTATGGGGATTCTTTCGCTCGTGGTCTGGACGATGATGATTCTTGTCACGGCCGAATACGCCTGGCTGGCTATGAGCCTCTCCTATAAAGGACAGGGCGGAGAAATCATGCTCCGGGAAATCCTGGCCAGAACGCTCAAACCGGGCCGCAAGCTCGCTTTCGCCGGATTTCTGGCTTTTATCGGCGTCTCGCTTTTGCTGGGTGACGGCGTCATCACACCCGCCATTTCCATTATGTCCGCCGTGGAAGGCATTCTGCTTGTCCCCGGTCTGGGAAACCTCCAACTGGAAATTCTGGTCGTGATTGCTATAACGATCACCGTTGTGCTTTTTGCCGTTCAATCCCGGGGAACGGATAAAGTCGCCGGGATCTTCGGACCGGTCATGCTGGTCTGGTTTTCCTGCCTGGCTATGACAGGACTGGTATCTCTGGTTGGTATGCCGGGAATCCTGAAGGCCGTCAATCCCTACTATGCCTTCAAATTTCTTTTGGAAAACGGACTGGCCGGTTTCTTCGTCCTTTCCGAGGTCATTTTGTGCGCCACGGGCGGCGAGGCCCTGTATGCTAATATGGGGCACTTGGGCAAGAAACCGATTTTGCATGCCTGGTATTTCGTCTTTTTCGCTCTTCTTCTCACTTATATGGGGCAGGGCGTCTTCGCCATCGCCCACCCGGAAGCCAAGTACCTGCTATTCGGCATGGTCCAGCATCAGGCACCCTATCTTTATATTCCGTTTCTTCTTCTCACGGTTGGAGCGACGATTATCGCGTCACAGGCAATCATCAGCGGAACTTTTTCCATCGTTTACCAGGGCATCACCACAAGACTCATGCCGCTGATGAAGGTTGCCTATACCTCGAGCGAGATGAAATCCCAGATCTATATTCCCGTTGTCAACGGGACATTGATGTGCGCGGTCATCTTCATGATCCTGATCTTCCAGAAATCGGAGAATCTGGCCGCGGCTTACGGTATGGCGGTAACCGGATCCATGACGATTACCGGCCTCATGATGATTCTGGTATTTTCACAGATCAAAAGGACAAAATGGAAAACGCCCGTCGCCATCATCGTCACCGGGATTGCTTTCGCCTATTTTCTGGCAACCTTAAGCAAGCTGCCTCACGGCGCTTACTGGTCGCTGATTCTGGCCGCCGTCCCTTTAACCCTGATTCTCATCTGGACGAAAGGACAGAAACGCCTTTACGAATCCCTGCGGCCGCTGGATTGGGAAACCTTTGTCATCAGCTACGAACAAATCTACGCCAAGGGGAGAAATATCACGGGTACAGCGCTGTATTTCTGCCGGGGCTACCAGATGATCTCGCCCTACATTGTCCACAGCATCTTCCGCAGCAATATCATCTACGAGCGGAATGTCCTCATTTCCATCAACCGGACCGATGAACCTTTCGGCGTCAAGGTTTGCCTGAAACAGGATCTGGCACCGGGTCTCGAATTTCTCGAAGTGACGGCCGGATACCGGGAAATCCTCGATATCGAGGGGCTAATCAAAGAACAGGGCATTCAGGAAAAGGTTATCTTTTATGGCGTGGAGGACATCGTCACGCGGAATCCCGTCTGGCGCATTTTCAGCCTGATCAAAAGAATTACGCCCAATTTCGTTCAGTTCAGCAAGCTGCCGCCCAGCCGCCTGCAGGGGATTGTGACACGGGTGGA
>JBDKTK010000422.1:0-6810 GCA_039680225.1 Syntrophaceae bacterium | reverse complement strand
TCAAGATGGAGAGGGTTGCCAAAGAGGCCAAGCAATTTCAGGAAGAAGCCGCTTGAAAAACGTCCAAATAGACGAGGAGGGCAGCGGCCGCGCACTGCCCTCCTTGTTTCCTTTCCTCCCGCCGGGTCCGCCGGATCCCGGCAAACCATTCGCCCCTTCTATTTATCTATTGAAAAACCTGTAAATATTTATTATTTAAATGAAAAATTAAATTGGGAGCGGTAATGGACTTAAAACCCATTAAGACGAGGAAGATTTACGAGGAAATAGTCAAGCAGATCCAGAATCTGATTGCCAACGGCAATCTCAAGCCGGGAGACAGACTGCTTTCAGAGCGCAACCTTGCCGAAAAGCTGAAGGTCAGCAGGGTTTCAGTGCGCGAGGCCTTGAGGACCCTGGAGATAATGGGCTTCATCGAGACAAAAACCGGGGGCGGCAGCTATGTCAAAGAGAATAACACCCAGGAAATAGTAAATTGCCTGGCGATGTTTTTAACAACGGAAAGGGATTCGCTCCTCGAAATCTTCGAGCTGAGGAAGATATTCGAGACGGCGTCAGCCCGCCTGGCCGCGGAAAGGGCCTCGATCTCAGATATAACCAGGATCGGGGATCTTCTGGAAAAAATGAACAACGCCTTTTCCCTTGATGATTCGGAATTGGGCAGGGAAATAGACACGCAGTTCCACTTTGCAATAGCCGAAGCCTCTCAGAACAGGTGGCTCATGCGGCTGCTCCAGACAATATTCGACAGTTTCAACAAGACGGTCTCGGCTGCCCGGCAGCAGCTTTACAAAAATCCCAGGTTTGCGAAAAAAATAATTGAGCAGCATAAAAACATATTCAGATCAATCCGCGACAGAAAGCCCGATCTGGCCGAAAAATATATGACAGAACACGTGGAAATGGCGGAGAACTCCGTGAAAACAGTGCTTAAGGAGCACCAGTCCAAGCCTGTCAAAAGCGGGACATCTCTGAAGGCCAGATAATTATTCGCCCGGAAGGCAAATGCTATTCGAGGATAACGACCTCGCCTGTGCCCAGCTTGTATCTTGCCTTAACCAATCTGACTTTTCCGGATTTTTCCATCCCGGCAATTGCGGGTGAGAGCCGTCGAAGGCTCGAGGCAGTGGCTTCGATGTGGTTGTCAATTGCCGCATCAATCAGGGCTTTTGAGCTTTTTCCGCTTTCTTTTGCTTTCCGGACCGACGGGGCGATTTGTTCCAAAATGAAGCCGATGTTCCCTTCAGCGTTTGACCCCGATTCAACTGATGATACCACGGCCCCGCATTCGTCATGGCCCATGACCATGACCAGGGAAGTGCCGAGGTGCCCTACAGCATATTCTATGCTTCCGAGCACCGCCGGGTCGGCTATATTGCCTGCCACGCGGACCACGAATATCTCTCCCAAACCCTGATCGAAAATTATTTCCGGCGGCACCCGCGAATCGGAGCATGACAGGACGACGGCATGGGGTCGCTGGCCCTTCTGCAGTTCCCGCCTTTTCTTATCCATGTTTTCGCTGCATGCCTGCAGCTTCGATTCAACAAATCGCTTGTTTCCTTCCAGGAGCAGCTGCAGGGACTGGTCCGGGGACATCCCTTTCCCTGCGACTCCAGACTGCGCCGGCCTGACTGACAGGGCCATACCGAAAGCAAGAAAAAAAACAAGACACAACAATAAAAAGCTTTTTGATCCGTTCATGACAGGGCATCTCCTTCGTCAAAATTCCGCAAAAAGGTATAATGGCAGGACATGTATGTCAATCCAAAAACCGGCCGTCATGGCCTGATTGCGCAGCTTAACAATCTTTTATAAAAAATATTTCGATGAGAAACCCCGGTGAGACCCCGCTCTCTTGACAAGATGTTGGTATATTGGTATTACCAAACCGTTTTTGCGGAAGTGCTTTTGGTGTGGAAAGGCTTGTGCTTGATAACTTTAAGTTATGGGATGCTCCCGGGCCGGAATGCATTTGGGGTATTTACTTAAATGTCTGGATTTGATAATGGGATATGTCATTTTAAGCATAACACCTTCAAGGTTGCCGGAAGGGACCGCCCCTGTTTAGATCGGGCCCGGCTTTCCGGCGCGAAATTTATCAGGGATTCGAACGGATATGAGTTGAAAAAGGAGAATGAAGGAATCCGGACTTCGGATTAAAGACGCAGGAATTACCGCAGTGGAGGAGGTTTTATGGGCAGGACAAAGGATTCTGAATACAGGAAAAAAATCGGAAATCAGTACCGGGAGCTGATGGATTACTGCAATGCCAACCTGGACAAGGCTCAAGCCGAGCTGCCGCCGGCTCGGGAGGATTTTTACGAATCCCTCAAGGAGCGCGGGGTAAGCAGGCGGGATTTTATCAGATGGACTTCATTTATGACGGCGGCCCTTATGCTTCCGCCGGTATTCCGTCCGGCAGTGGCGAGGGCGGCGGAAAACTTCAGCCGCGTGCCGGTCGTCTGGCTGCATTTCGCCGAATGCACCGGGTGCAGCGAGGCGTTCCTGCGCTCGTCGTATCCCAACGTGGATGACATTCTGCTGGACACCATCTCGCTGGAATACCACGAGACATTAATGGCGGCGGCCGGGTATCAGGCGGAAGAGAATTTGGAGAAGGCCATGCACGATTTCGCGGGCAAGTTCATCTGCGTCATCGAAGGCGCGATCCCCAAGGGGCTCAACGGCTACTATCTCACCCTCGGCCCCAAGGGCAAGACGAGCGTGGAGATGGCAAAAGAGGTCACGTCGAAAGCGATGGCCACGATCTGCATCGGCAGCTGCTCGGCCTTCGGCAACATCCAGGCCGCCAGGCCCAACCCGACCGACGCAATGGGCGTCAGCAAGGCGATCGGCATCAGGACGGTTAACATCGCGGGCTGTCCGCCCAACCCGGTGAACTTCACGGGGACAATCCTGCATTACCTGATGTTCGGCGGGATACCGCCCCTCGATTCCCTCGGGCGGCCTGTCTGGGCATACGGCAAAAGGATCCACGACTTCTGCGAGCGGCGCCCCCATTACGATGCGGCCGAATTTGTGGAAGAGTGGGGCGATGCGGGCGCGCAGAAGGGCTGGTGCCTGTTCAACGTAGGCTGCAAGGGTCCTTATACATACGCCAACTGCAGCAAGGTCAGGTTCAATGACGGCACATCCTGGCCGGTCATGGGAGGACACGGCTGCATCGGGTGCACCGAGCCCGATTTCTGGGACACCATGGCGCCCCTGGAGAAGCCGATTGCGGCGGCCAATGTCGGCGGCGGCGAGCGCACCGTGGACAGGATCGGCGTTGCCCTTGCCGGCGCAACCGCGGCAGGCATAGCGGTCCACGCCCTGGCAAGCGCGGCGAAGCACAGGGACAAAGATAAAAAAGCCGATGGGCACGAGTAAGACCGGAGGAGGCGAACCATGAGCAAACGAATTGTAGTAGACCCGATCACCAGGATCGAGGGACATTTAAGGATAGAGGTTGAAGTCGATAATTCCAACACCATCACCGATGCGTGGAGCAGCATCACGCTGTGGCGCGGCATCGAGACCATATTGAAAGGACGCGACCCGCGCGACGCCGGATTGATCGTCCAGCGCTTCTGCGGAGTCTGCACCTATGTCCATTACGAGGCAAGCATCCTGGCGTGCGAGGACGCTTTCGGCGTGAAACCTCCGCCCAATGCCAGGATAATCAGGAACCTGATCAACTCCTCCCTGTACCTGACCGACCACGTGATGCATTTCTATCACCTGCACGGCCTGGACTGGGTGGACATCGTCAGCGCGCTGAAGGCCGACCCCAGGAAGGCCGTGGACATGGCCAAAGCCTATTGCCCGAACCCGTACAACTGCTCGGAGACCCACTACCGCGCAGTCCAGCAGCGCCTGACCAGGTTCGTGCAGTCGGGGCGCCTGGGTCCCTTTGCCAACGCTTACTGGGGCAACCCTTCTTTCAAGCTGCCCCCCGAGGCAAACCTGATCATAGTTTCCCATTATCTTGACGCCCTGCAGATTTCCAAGGTGGGCGCCCAGATGATGGCCATTTTGGGCGGCAAGAACCCGCACCCGCAGACACTCGTTGTCGGCGGCGTGACGTCCGTCATGGACGCGCTCGATGCGAGCCGCCTGGGACAGTACCTGTTCAGGTTCAAGGAAATGAAGAATTTCGTCGAGACCGCTTATATTCCGGACGTGCTGCTTGCGGCCGCATATTACAAGGGCGAAGGGGCGGCCGGGATCGGCGCCGGCGTGAAGAATTACCTGTCATACGGCGGTTTCCCGCTGGACGACGACTGGAACTCGCTGCTCTTCCCCCGCGGCGTGGTGAAAGGCGCCGACCTTGCCAATCCCCTGAAGCTTGATGAAGAGAAGATCACCGAGGAGGCCACCCACTCCTGGTACAAGGACCCGGAACCGCTGCACCCCTACAAAGGCGCAACGGAACCGGAATACACGGGGTACAACAGGCAGAATACCCTGGAAGGCCGGGATAAATATTCCTGGTGTAAGGCGCCCCGTTACGACGGGCTCCCCTACGAAGTCGGCCCGCTCGCCCGCATGGTCGTCGGCTACGCCCAGGGCGACAAGCAGATCAAGCCCCTCGTGGACGCGACGCTGAAGGCGGCGGGAATCCCGGCGAGCGCCCTGTTCTCAACGCTGGGCCGGACCGCGGCCCGCGCGATCGAGACCAAGCTGGTCGCCGACAACACCGAGACCTGGGTCAATGAACTCATCGCCAACATCAAGAAGGGCGACACGAGGACGTGGACCCGCTGCGACGTGCCGAACAAGCCGGCGCGCGGCCGCGGCATGACCGAGCCCCCGCGCGGAGCGCTCGGCCACTGGATCAATATCGAGAACAAGGTCATCTCGAATTACCAGGCCGTCGTGCCTTCGACCTGGAACTGCTCGCCCCGCGACAAGGCCGGCAAGCGCGGCCCCTACGAGGAATCGCTCGTCGGGACGAAGCTCGCGAAGGCCGACCAGCCGCTCGAGATACTGCGCACGATCCATTCGTTCGACCCCTGCATGGCCTGCGCGGTGCATATCATTGATCCGGAAACGAAAGAGATCAGGAAATTCAAGGTTGCCTGAGAGAGGAGGCTGCTGTGGAAAAGATTGTTGCAAAAAAGGAATGGTCCGCAGCCATCAGGATCAACCACTGGGCCATGGCCATTGCCATATTTGTCCTGATTGCGACGGGTTTTTATATAGCGACGCCCTTTACCGTTTACAAGGGCGAGACGTTTGACAAGTTTTTCATGGGCGACGTGCGTTTCTGGCACATCCTGTTCGGGGTGTTCCTGACGTTCATCTTCATCTGGAGGGCCTATCTGGCCTTCTTCTCCCGCTTCCATGCGGACTGGAAGGACTTCTTCGGATTTTTGAACATCCGGCACACCATCCACCAGGTGAAGTTTTATGCCCTGATGGAAAAGGAAGGCCCTGACTACAAGGGGCTTTACGGCCCCATGCAGTCCATGGCTTATCTGGGGCTCATGGGCATGCTGTTCCTGATTGTCGTCACCGGGCTCATCCTTATGGGCGCGGGGTATCACGGGATGGGATTCACCGCGGCCTCGGCCTGGGCGCTCAAGCCGGCCGAGAACCTGATGGGGGGGCTGGCGACAGTCCGGTTCATCCACCACATCCTGACCTGGTGCTTCATCCTGTTTGTAATGGTTCACATTTACATGGCATTCTGGTACGATGCAGTTCTTCAAAAGGGTACGATCTCTTCGATGGTCAGCGGACGAGTGTTTGAAAAACAAAAGGGCGAGTAACAGCCGGAACCAGTAAATCTGATTCAAATCCTATAGGGGCGGCCGGTGGCTGCCCCTATATTGGTCTTGGATGGACGAAAAAAACAGAATAACCGTACTCGGCCTCGGGAACATCCTGCTGGGAGACGAGGGTTTCGGCGTTCATTTTGCGCGCTGGTTTGCCGGGAAATACAGGCTCCCCGACAATGTCGGAGTGATCGATGGAGGCGTCCTCGGCTACGCCCTGCTGGACATAATCTGCAGTTGCGACCACCTGCTGGTCATAGACGCGATCAAGGCCGGCGATGAAACGGGCTCGATTTACCGCTTCACCCGGGAGGAACTGGAGGCAAAAATGCCGCCGCCCACCTCGGCCCACGAGGTGACGTTCATGGATGTCCTGTTCAAGGCCGAGCTGATCGGGGAGATCCCGTCGGTCGTCTTCCTGTGCATCGTCCCCGGCTATTACGGGGAAATGGACCTGGAAATGAGCCCGGGATTGCGGGAGAAGTTCCCGGTGATGGAAAAGTTGCTTTTGAAGGAATTGGAAAAGCTCGGGGTGAAACCCCTTTGAAGATTTCAGATTTCAAATTTGAGATTTCAGATTAAAGAAAGAGAATATGCACGAAATCTCCCTGGCAGTCGCGATCCTGGACATAGTGGAAGAGTACGCGGCGAAGGAGAATTTTCAGAAGGTCAATTCCATCCGGCTTTCCTTCGGGCGCCTGACCTGCATCGAGCCGAAAACGCTGGAGTTCGCCTTCGAGGTCCAGTCCGGCGGGACGAGGGCGGAAGGGGCGAAACTGAAATTTGAGGTGATTCCCGTATCGGTCCACTGCCTGGCCTGCGGCGCCGATTCCGTGATGGACGCCTATTCCGGCGCCTGCCCGAAGTGCAGTGCCGGGGAACTGCTGATTACCGGCGGCAGGGAGGACTTGAAAATTATAGATATGGAAGTCGATTAGGCTGTTAGGTAAATGATCGCTCGTTGAGCTTGCGCGTCAGTTATGGAGCCGGGCGGGTCTGAGGAGCTCCGCTGCAGGTTTCCGGTAAA
>JBDKTK010000421.1:0-2345 GCA_039680225.1 Syntrophaceae bacterium | reverse complement strand
CGCGGGTGAAAAAGCACCAGGAAGCGCGCGCCGGCGCCGAATGGTCCACCATCGAGGAGACTGTCCAGCTGGCAGGCATTATCAGGAATGACGGTCACGACATCCTCCTTGTCGACTGCCTCACCCTCTGGGTCAACAACGTCATGTACGAGGCCGGCCGGGCGGGCCGCAGCGTTACAGAGGAGGAAATTTCCGCGCTTTGCCGCGAGACTATCAACGCGTGCCGCGCGCATGCGGGGACAATCATTTTTGTCACGAATGAAGTGGGCATGGGGATTGTGCCGGACAACGCCGAGGCAAGGCGGTTCCGGGACCTGGCGGGCCGCTGCAACCAGGTCATCGCCTCGCATGCGGACGAGGTCTGGTTCGTGGTCTCGGGCATACCGGCAAAAATAAAATAATCAGGAGAAACGGATGACTTTGTTGAAGGAAACGCTGGACAGGATCAAACCGCAGGACAGGGAAGCGCGCGCGAAGGCGCATGCCCGGCTCGAGCAGCTGACCATGCCGTATTGGGCCCTCGGCCGCCTGCTGGACCTTGCGGAGGACCTGGCGGGGATGACCGGCTCGCTGCGGCCCCCGACCGGATCGAAGATCGTGGTCACGATGGCGGGCGACCATGGCGTCACGGCCGAGGGGGTGAGCAAGTACCCGAGCGAGGTCACGCCCCAGATGGTCTGCAATTTCGTGAACGGCGGCGCCGGCATTAACGCCCTGGCGCGGCAGGCGGGCGCCCGGGTGGTGGTCGTGGACATGGGCGTGGCCGCAGATTTGTCCGCGCTGGCGGATGCGGGGAAAATAATTTCGCGGCGGATCGCCGCCGGGACGAAAAACATGGCCAGGGGCCCGGCCATGAGCAGGGAAGAGGCCGTGAAGTCCATCGAGGCCGGGATTTCCGTCGCGCTTGAATACGGCAGCGCCGACCTCTTCGGGACAGGCGACATGGGGATCGGCAACACAACGCCTTCCAGCGCGATCGTCGCGGTGCTCAGCGGGGCTTCAATAAGAGAAGTAACGGGCAGGGGCACCGGCATCGATGACGATCAGCTGGAGCACAAGATAGAAGTGATCCGGCGCGCCATCGACGTAAACCGCCCGGACCCGCGGGACCCCCTGGACGTGCTTGCAAAAGTGGGGGGCTATGAGATCGGCGGGATAGCGGGCCTTATCCTCGGGTGCGCCTCCATCCGCAAGCCGGTCCTCGTGGACGGGTTCATTTCCACGGCGGGGGCCCTGATTGCCCAGCGGCTCTGCCCGACGGCGGGAGATTTCATGATCGCGGCGCACCGCAGCGTCGAGCGGGGCCACCGCGTCGCCATGGCGGCGCTCGGCAAGGAGCCTCTGCTTGACCTGGATATGAGGCTTGGCGAAGGGACCGGCGCGGCCCTGGCAATGAATCTCGTCGATGCGGCGGTCCGCGTCCTGACGGAAGTCGCCACGTTTGAAGAGGCCGCGGTTTCCAAGGCGGACAAATAAAGCGGACAAATAGAACAGATAAATGAGATAGGCAAATGAAACCCTTTTTTGCAGCGCTCCAGTTCCTGACGGCAATCCCCATCCCGGCGGCCCTCGGCGGAACGGAGAAGGACCTGGAAAAGAGCATTTATTTTTTCCCGGCAGCGGGCCTGGTCCTTGGCGCGCTGCTGGCCGCGCTGGACGCGGGGCTGGCGGCGTTCCTGCCGGTCCTGCCCGCAAGCGCCATTGTCGTGGCGGCCCTGATCATGCTGACGGGGGGATTTCATCTTGACGGTCTTGCCGATACCGCCGACGGGTTCATGAGCTCGCGGCCGCGCGAGAGGGTGCTGGAAATAATGAAGGACAGCCGCACCGGGCCCATGGGGGTCATGGCGGTTGTATCCGTCCTGGTATTGAAGGTCGCCCTGCTGGCGTCCGTCACAGGCGCGGTCAGGCCCGCCCTGATAATCCTGATGCCGGTTGCCGGCCGTTCGGCAATGCTCATGTTAATGGGCGCCCTGCCGTACGCCCGCCCCGAAGGAGGGCTGGGGAGCCTGTTCTTGCGCAGCCGCTCGTCGCTGTGGTTTATCTGGGGGCTTTTCTTTCTCATTGCCGCGGGCCTGGCCGCGGCCGGCTGGCTCGGATTGGCGGCAGCGGTTGGCGCAGCGCTCGCGACGGCGCTCGCCGCAATTTACATAAACCGCAAGATCGGGGGCATCACGGGAGACACCATCGGGGCCACCTGCGAGGTGGTGGAACTGGTCCCGTTGCTCGTCGCAGCCGCGGGCATCCACAGGGGACTGGTCGCATGAAGATCCTCAAGCATGGCGGAAACACGCGCTGCCTGGCCCAAATGTCCGGGATGCCCGAGTCGCGCGTCCTGGATTTTT
>JBDKTK010000420.1:0-4235 GCA_039680225.1 Syntrophaceae bacterium | reverse complement strand
CGGAAAGCGGCAGGCCGCCGCAACGCAAGCCGATTCCGAAGCAATCATCCTGCTCGGACACGGCAGCCGGGTGCCGGGGGCGGGCGAGGATATGGAACAGGTGGCGCGCCGCGTCCGGGACAAGGCCGGTCTTTCCCTGGTGGAAACCTGCAGTATGCAGATGCTGGGCCCGAAGCTCGCCGATGCGCTGGATAAATGCGTAGAGGGCGGGGCTCGGCGCGTGATCGTGATCCCGTATTTCCTGCACGTCGGCGTCCACATGCGGGAGGACATCCCCGGACTGCTCCGGGAGGAGGTGCGCCGCCGTCCCGGGATCGAGATCATCCTCGGGAAAAACCTCGGCTATGACGAGAGCCTGGCCGATCTCGTGGTCCGCAGGATTGAGGAATCGCGCGGCCTGCCGGCAATCGCGGGTGCATCGGAGGAATCGTGATGGACATTGCAGCTTTCAGAAAATTGATCATACCCGCGTGCGCGGCGGCCCTGCTGGGCGCGCCCCAAAGCGCTTTCACCATGCATATCGCGGAGGGCATCCTGCCGGCGCCGTGGGCGGCCCTCTGGTTCGCCGCATCCGTCCCGTTCATTTACTGGGGCCTGCGGCAACTCAAGAAACAGGGCCGCGAGTTGACGTGGTTCAAGCCATACATCGGAATGGTGGGCGCCGCGGTGTTCATAATTTCGTGCATGCCCATCCCCATCCCCTTTGCCGGGACGTGCTCTCATCCCTGCGGGACGGGTCTTGCGGCGATCCTCATCGGGCCGGCGCTCACAGCCGTTGTGGCCAGCGTGGCCCTCGTGCTGCAGGCCCTTTTCCTGGCCCATGGCGGCCTGACGACCCTCGGGGCGGATGTATTCTCCATGGGCGTCGTGGGAGCTTTCGCAGGCTGGGGCATCTTCAGGCTCACACGCCGCCTCGGGTTATCGTGGGCGGTCTCGGCCTTCCTGGCCGGAGTCTTATCGGACTGGGCAACCTATGCCGTGACCTCGCTGCAGCTTGCCGCCGCGCTGGCCGAGCCCGGCGCTTTCCCGTCGCTCTTTTACGCGATAGCAGCGGCGTTCGTGCCGACGCAGATCCCGCTGGGGATACTGGAAGGATTCCTGTGCATGGGCGCTTTCCGGTTCATAAAAATCAGGAGGCCCGAGTTTCTTCAGTTCGTGCAGAAAGGGGAAGCGGCATGAGGCGCACCGGCATTGCCGCCCTGGTTGTTTTTATAATCGCCTCCGCAATTGCGTGCGCCTGGGCCTCAGAGCAGGACAAATGGCCCGGGGTGGATGAAGCTGTTGTCAAAAAATTCGCCAGAGATGCCGGCCGCGAGGCCCGCGAACCCTTTATCAGCATGGGGGGCGACATGCTGCTGTTTGCCTTTCTCGCCGCCGGCGCGGCGGGGGGCTTTATAGCCGGGTATTATTTCCGGCAAATATTCCCGCCCCCGGGAAAAGGCGAGACAAAAGGCGAACCAAAAGGCAAAAACAATGTTTGATCTTTTCCTGGACATATTCTCCTGCCGGGACAATGCGTGGACCCGCATGGACGCCAGGGTCAAGCTGATCATTGCCCTGGCCGCGATAATCTTCATTCTCCTGTCCTCGCGGACGGCCCTGCCCCTTGTTTTCTTTGTCTTCTGTACGGGCGCCATGCTCGGACTGGGAATGCCGCCGCGGCTGGTGCTGGCGCGCCTGGCGGGACCGCTGGGAATCGTGTTTGTCCTGGTCGCGCTCATGGCCTTCACCCAGGGCTCAACCGTTCTCCACTCCGTGCGGTTCGGGGGATTCGAGTTGCTCCTGCGCGAGGAGGGGCTTCTCAAGGGGATGCTGGCCGGGTCGAGGGTGCTCGGCGCGGTGAGCGTTATACTGCTCCTGGGATCGGTAACACCCGCCCACAAGATCTTCGCATCCCTGCGCTGGGGGCGCGTCCCCGACGGCTGGGTGGAGATAGCCCTTTTGATGTACCGCTACATATTCTGCCTGCTCGAGCACACGGCGGAAGCCGTGGAGGCCCAGAAGGTCCGGCTCGGGTACGCCGGCGCCCGGCGCTCGCTTTCGTCCGTCGGGACCCTGGCCGGCATAGTGGTCCTGCGCTCGCTGGACCAGGCCAGGCAGACCCACGACGCCATGATGGTCCGGGGTTACCGGGGATGCCTTACATTCGGGCCCCTGCCGCGCCTGGGCCGGAAGGACCTCGCGACAATTTTCCTGGCAATGTTGGTAATTGCCGTCACCTGGGCGGCTTTGGAATGGAGGGTCATCATTTGAAAGCGCCCCCCTTCGCAGTCGAAACCCGCGAGGTGTCCTTCTCTTACCAGGAAGGTTCGCTGGCCCTGGATTCCGTTGACTTCCGGGTGAAGCCGGGCAAGTTCGTGGCGATGCTCGCCTCCAACGGCTCCGGGAAGACGACCCTAATCAAGGTCCTCATGGGCCTGCTCAAGCCGCGCTCAGGCGCCGTGCTGATCGAGGGCAAACACCTGGGCGACATCCCGGCGCGCGAGCTGTATCAAAAGGTGGGGCTCGTCTTCCAGAGCCCCGACGACCAGCTCTTTGCGGCGACGGTCGAAGAGGACGTGGCGTTCGGGCCGCGCAACCTCGGACTGGCGGAAGACGAGGTCCAGCGCCGCGTGGCGGAATCGCTCGAGGCCGTAGCGGCGGGCGAGCTGCGCCGCCGCGCCGTGCACCACCTGAGCTTTGGCGAAAAGAAGCGCGTCTGCCTGGCCGGGGTGCTCGCCATGAACCCTGCGACGCTGATCCTCGACGAGCCCACCCAGGGACTCGACCCGAAGGGCGAATCGACCATGCTCCACCTTCTCCACCGGCTCAACCGCGAGCGGGGCGTCACGATCGTCCTGGCCACACACTCGGTCGATATGCTGCCGCTGTTCGTCAACTCGATATACGTGCTGAACCGCGGCCGGGTCCTGAGGGAAGGGCCCTCGGAAGAGATATTCCGGGACCACGAGATGATCAGGATGGCGGGGCTGAGGCTTCCTTATATCTCCAGTCTCCTGTACGAACTCAAACGCTACGACGGCGTGCCCATCAACGGACTTCCTCTCACCATCGGGGAGGCCCGGGAGCGGCTCCTGGAAATCATCCCCGAGGAGCTGATCCAGAACCAGCTCAAGAGAGAGAAGCCATGAACGCCTCGCGCAGCGGGATAACAACCGGGACCTGCGCGGCCGCAGCGGCCAAGGCGGCGGTGATGGTCCTGCTGGGCAAGGATGCCCCGGAGGCAGTGGAGATCACAATCCCGGAAGGCAGGCTGATCAGGGTCCCCGTCCGCAGCGCCGCAACCAAAGCGGGCGGCGCCGAAGCCTCTGTTGTCAAGGACGCCGGGGATGACCCCGATATAACGAACGGGGTGACGGTGATCGCGTTTGTCGAATGGGCGGCGGGTGAAATCTCTTTTTCAGCGGGCGACGGCGTGGGCACGGTGACAAGACCGGGATTGTCCGTGGCGCCGGGAGAGCCTGCGATCAACCCCGTTCCCCGCAGGATGATAACCGCTGCGGTCCGGGAGATAACGCGCCGGGGGGTCAGGGTGACGGTGTCGATCCCCGGCGGCCGGGAGCTTGCCGCGCGCACCTTCAATCCCCGGCTGGGAATTGAAGGCGGCCTCTCCATCCTGGGGACCTCGGGAATCGTGCGGCCCTTCAGCTGCCCGGCCCTGCGGGCCTCGCTCCAGTGCGTCCTGAGAGTGATGGCCGCTTCAGGCATCAGGTATCCCGTTTTCGTCCCGGGGCATATCGGGGCGCGCGCCGCGGCAAGGCATTTCAGGCTTGCCGAACAGCAGTTGCTTGAAGTAAGCAACGAGTGGGGCTACGCTCTGGACGAAGCGGCCCCGCTGGGTTTTTCGGGCATCCTGGTCCTCGGCCATCCGGGCAAGCTGGCCAAGCTCGCCGCAGGGAACTGGGACACCCATTCGTCGCGGTCGAAAAGTGCCGTCCCTTTTGTCGCCGGGATTGCGGCGGAAAAACTGGGAACGGCCGTAACCGACATCCCCACGGTGGAAGGCATTTTCGCCTCGCTCGCCGAGGCGCTGAGAAAAGAATTGGGCGGCCTGGTTGCGGGGCGCGTCCGCAACGCCGTCGCCCGGCGGGTCGGCAAGGGCATAACGGTCGCTTCGGTCCTCGTCGATATGAAAGGCAACATCCTGGGCAGCAGCGGCCAGCTCAGTCCCTGGAGGTAACGATTATGGAAAAAAATGAGAAGTATATATTCATTGTCGGCTGCGGCCCGGGTTC
>JBDKTK010000419.1:0-5974 GCA_039680225.1 Syntrophaceae bacterium | reverse complement strand
TCTTATCAGGATCCAGGCGGTGATCCAGGTTGAAAAAGATTCCCAGAAAGGGATTATAATCGGCAGCAAGGGCTCCATGCTCAAGGAAATAGGCCGCCAAGCCCGGCTTGATATGGAGAAGTTTTTTGCCGCGAGGGTCTACCTCGAGCTGTTCGTCAGGGCCCGCAAGGACTGGACACGCAGCGAATCGATGCTCCAGGAATTGGGTTACTCAGCCCGGAAAAGGAAACCGAAATGAAACCGGTAGTAGCGATCATAGGGAGGCCGAACGTCGGCAAATCCACCCTCTTCAACAGGGTCTCCGAGAGGAAGAAGGCCATTGTAATAAACCTGCCCGGGGCCACAAGGGACCGCAACTACGCCGACGCGGACTGGATGGGCCGCACCTTTACGCTCGTTGACACGGGCGGCTTTGAGCCTGTCTCGGATGAGAAGATTCTGGTCCAGATGCGCGAGCAGACGACTCTGGCGATCGAGGAAGCCGACATAATCATCTTCCTCCTTGATGGAAAGGAGGGTCTCACCCCCGCCGATGAAGAGATCACAAGAATCCTGCGCAGGTCGGGGAAACCCGTTCTGTACACAGTCAACAAGGTGGACAACCCGGCCAAGTACGCCTCCGCCGGAGAATTCTACCGGCTCGGGATCGACCGCCTCTTTCTGATTTCCGCCGAGCACGGCCTGAACATCGACGATGTGATGGACGAAGTCGTCGCGATGCTTCCGTCCGCCGACGCCGGGGAGGAACCCGAGGAGAGGACCGGGATCGCAGTAGTGGGCAGGCCCAACGTCGGCAAATCCTCCCTCGTGAACAAGATTCTCGGTTTCGAAAGGGTCATCGTCAATCCGATGCCCGGAACGACAAGGGACCCCATCGACACTCCCTTCGAGTACAATGAAAAAAAATACCTTCTTATCGATACGGCGGGGATCAGGCGTACGAGCAAGATAAGCCTGTCCCTGGAAAAGTACACGATCGTGGAGGCAATGAAAGTCCTCGACCGCTGCGAGGTCGCCCTGATCCTGGTGGACCCGGTGGAGGGCATCACGGACCAGGACGTACGGATAGCGGGGCTAGCTTTCGAGAAGGGAGTCATCTGCATTATCGTGGTCAACAAGTGGGACCTGGTCGAAAAGGACAACTCTACCACCGGCGTATACGTCAAGAAGATCCAGGACAGCCTCAAGTTCCTGGATTTCGCGCCGATCGTTTTCATCTCCGCGCTCACCGGCCAGCGCGTTTTCCGGCTCTTCGAAATCATCGAGCAGGCCCATGAGCAATACACGAAAAGGATCAAAACCTCGGAACTCAATACCGTGGTGCGGGAGATCCTTGAAGCCAACCCCCCTCCCCGCCTCCAGGGAGGGCGCGCCCACAATTTCAGCTACGTGACCCAAACCTCGGTCAAGCCGCCGAATTTTGTTTTTTTTGTGAAGGACCCCAAAGCCGTCCATTTCTCGTATGAACGCTACCTGATGAACCAGCTGCGCGAGAAATTCAATTTCTCCATGGTCCCCATCCGGATCAGGTTCAGACGGAAGAGCCGGGAGAGAAAATAGGATCACCAACCTGCAGGACAGGCTCTCTTTGAAGAAACAACGGCCTGCCCTGCTTATTCAAGGGGCCAGTGCTCATCTTCCAGTTGTACGATAAATGTCAGTTCATTTTTGCATACCGGACAAACAGGCCATTGATCGTTTACCTCCGGATATGGCAGTCCGCCAAATTTACTCTTTATTGAAACGAGCGCTGCCGATTCATCTTTAAGTCTGTTGCGATAATTTTATTAAATAACTTATCTATCCGGGGGCCGCTTCAGCCCTTTCATCTTCTGCCGTTATCAACAAATATGCTTTGCATCTAACTGCCGGTTGGACTATAAACCCCGGCCATTATGGTCAGGCCCTTTTTTCCTCTTTCGGCTGCGCTCGCCTGCGGGATTTTGACGGGTTCGTATTTTTACTTTGAACCCGGCCTGGTGATTTCCCTGCTGGTCGGATTGCTTGTTGTCGTCCTTCTGTGCGCGCTGGCCGGGTCCAGAGATTTGATCCTGTACCTGCTGCTCGCCTCGATTTTCCTGCTGGGAGTCCTGGATATTTGCAGGGTCACAAACCCCGAGGTCCCGCCCGACCACATTTCCCGGCTTGCCGGGAAGGAAGTTTACATGGAGGGGGTCGTCGCGGAAGACCCGAGGATTTCGGAGGACAGGGCCGAACTTGTCGTGGAGTCAAGCCGCGTCTTAGCCGGAAACACAGTCATCCCCGCCTCCGGAAAAATCATGGTCCGGGTGATGGAACAGGAAGATTACCCGATGCCGCAATACGGCGACCTCGTCCGTTTCCAGGCGAGGCTCAAGGCGCCGCGCAGTTTCAAAAACCCCGGGGGATTCGATTATGAGCGGTACCTGCTCTTCAAAGGCATCCGCGTCCGCGCAATTGTGAAGAGCGCGGCGGCCATCGCGGTCATCAGGGAGGGCCAGGGAAACCCTGTCCTCCGCTATCTTGAAAAATTCCGCGGCCGTCTGAGGGGAATTGTCAAATCAAACGCGCCCATGCCCGAAGCGGCGATAATCCAGGCAATGGTCCTGGGGGAGCAGAGCGGGATACCGCGGGACCTTTACGACAAGTTCAGCCGGACCGGCACTTCGCACATCATCGCCATCTCGGGATTCAATATCAGCATCATAGCTTTCTGCGTCTTTTTTGTCCTCAAGTCCGTCATGGGCAGATCGGAGCGGTTCCTGTTGAGGTTCAACGTGACACGGGCAGCCGCATTCTTCTCCGTCTTTCCGATTATTGCCTTTGCGTTCATTGCCGGGCTCGGTATCTCGACCGTGCGGGCGACGGTGATGGTCCTGATATTCCTGGCCGCCCTGCTCGTCGACCGGGAAAGGGACCTGCCCAACACGCTGGCCTTCGCGGCCTTTGTAATCCTCGCGTTCTCCCCGGTTTCCCTGTTCGATGTTTCGTTCCAGCTGTCATTTGCGGCCGTTGCGGCAATCCTTTATATCGTGCCCCGCGCCTAGGCCCTGCTGCCCGGCCCTGGGGAGGGCTCTGGCTTCATCAGGAAAACTGCCCGCGCCTTGGCGCTTTTTCTGATAGTGACCTTGAGCGCCACCCTGGGCACCCTTCCCCTCATCCTCTTTTATTTCAATATCCTGTCGTTCAGCGTGATCCCGGCAAATCTCATCCTGTTGCCGGTCCTGGGCTATGTCGTGCTCTTTCTGAGCATGGCAGTGATCGCGGCTTCGGTCTTCTCAGCGTGGCTTGCCGGGATTTTCGTGCAGGCCTCCGCATTTTTTGTGGGCATATCGATCAGGGCCGTCGAGTTTATTGAGGCAATCCCCTATTCGTATATCCGCGTGCCCACGCCGACGCCGCCGGAGATTGCCGCCTATTATATTTTTGTTTTCGCTGCGGCCGGGCTGCTGCGGGCAAAGAAGCGGGCACAGGAGAAAGGAGTCAAACCGGCAGTCCCGGCAATCGATAAAAATTTCTACCTCAAGATCGCTGTCGCTGCGACGGCCGTTTTCTTTGCCGGCGACGGGCTCTTTCATTACAGCGCGCAGAGGAATCCCGGAATTCTAAAGGCAACCTGCATCGATGTCGGCCAGGCCTCTTCCACGTATATAAAATTTCCGGGCGGGAAGAGAATGCTCGTGGACGGCGGCGGTTTCTTCGACTCGGAGTTCGACGTGGGGCGGTTCGTGATCGCGCCCTTTCTCTGGCACGAAAGGGCGGCAGGCCTTGATTACGTTGTCCTCACCCACCCTCACCCCGATCACCTCAACGGGCTTATGTTCATCCTGCAGAATTTTTTTGTGGGCGAGGTCTGGACCAACGGCCAACCGCCGGATTCGGGGGATGGGGAGCAATATGAAGAATTCCTGAAAATCCTCCGGGACAAGAAAATCCCTCACCGGGTAATTTCCGAACGCACGCCGGACATGGATATCGGCGGCGTCCGCATCAGCTTTTTAAATCCTCCCAAGTCCTTTTCCGGCGATTCCAACAACGATGCGATTGCGATGCGGCTCGCGTTCGGGAAAACGAGCCTGCTGATGCCCGCGGACATAATGGAGGCAACTGAGGAGCGGCTCGCTTCCGGCCGATTGCGGAAAAAGCTCAAAAGCGACATCCTCACAGCCCCCCATCACGGAGCCGGCTCTTCCAATTCCGCGCAGTTCTTAAGGGCGGTATCCCCCGGGGCGGCCGTCTTCAGCTGCGGAGGCAATCCTTACATACCCTCGGCGGAAGTCCTGGAGAGATATGAAAAGATGAAGGTCAAATCATATCGCACCGACCGGGACGGTGCAGTCACAATGTCCAGTGACGGGGAGGAATTAAATATCAACAAACAAGCGCAATGAAATAACAGAATTCCTGTCTGAGGCTTATTTCCTATATTTTTTTACGCCTGACTGCCCTTTTTGAAGCCGGATTGCATGATTTTTCATTCATGGCTTGGTTATCCCGCAATAAACGCCGCTTTCTTTCCTCCTTGTCTTAGAGTGCCTATTGTGCTAGTAAAATCTGTTTTAAAGCTCGATAGGGAATGGGAAAATGGAAATAATTACAGCCGTAAAGGGCTTCAAGGACGTCCTGCCCGGCGAATCGGAAAAATGGCAATTCGTCGAGAACCTCGCGCGGGAAATATTCGCCCACTTCGAAGTGCGCGAGCTGAGGATCCCGATCATCGAAAAAACGGCCTTGTTCAAGCGCGGCATCGGTGAAACCACCGATATAGTGGAAAAAGAAATGTACGCCTTCATCGACCGGGACGGCGACCAGATTTCGCCCCGGCCCGAGGCGACCGCCGGCGTGCTGCGGTCCTATATAGAGCACAATCTGCACCAGTCGGAACCTGCCAGCAAGCTATATTCGATCGGGCCCATGTTCAGGCGCGAACGCCCCCAGCGCGGCAGGCTGCGCCAGTTCCACCAGATCAACGTCGAATATATCGGCTACAGCGATCCGTATATTGATGCCGAGGTGATGCTCATGCTGATGCACATGCTCAAGAGCATGGAAGTCCCCGAATTGAAACTGCAGATAAATTCCCTGGGGTGCCCGGAGTGCCGCGGGAAATTCCGCGAGGAGATATCGAAGTACCTGAGCGACCGCAAGGAAGGGTTGTGCGGGGACTGCCTCAGGAGGATGGAAACGAACCCGCTGCGGGTCTTCGACTGCAAGGTCGAGGGCTGCAAAGAAGCTCTCGTCGGGGCGCCCACGATCCTGGATTTCCTGGGCGAGGACTGCCGCCTGCATTTTCAGATGGTCCAGGATTACCTCGACGTATTCGAAATCCCGTTCGAAATCAATGCGCGGATGGTGCGGGGCCTGGATTATTACGTGCGCACGGCATTCGAGGTCACGTCGGAATCGCTGGGCTCCCAGAACGCCGTCGCCGGCGGCGGCAGGTACGACGGGCTCATCAGGCAGCTCGGCGGGCCCGACCTTCCGGCCATCGGTTTTGCGATAGGAATGGAAAGGCTTATCTCGCTCATTCCCACGCCGAATGAAGAATTCGTCAGGCCCGTGCAGCTGTTCATCGCGCCGCTCGGGGAAACAGGCAAGGTCTGGGCCTTTGCGCTGTGCAATTACCTGAGGATGCTGGGGATCAAAACCGATATGGGAGAGGCGGACAAGAGCCTCAAGAGCCAGATGAAGCGCGCCAACAGGATCAAGAGCGAATACGCGCTGATCATCGGCGAGCAGGAGATAAATGAAGGAAAAGCCCAATTAAAAAACATGAGCACAGGCAGCCAGGAAGCGCTCGACCTCGAGGATTTCGACCGCCTGGCTGAAGAAATCATAAGCAAGGTATCAGGGAGGTAATTTTGTCGTAGTACTCAACAGTTGCGAACAGGACATGTTACTGTGGCGATCTGCGGGCGGATGACGCCGGCCGGGAAGTGACACTTATGGGCTGGGCCCACCGGCGCAGGGACCACGGCGGGATTATATTTGTGGA
>JBDKTK010000418.1:0-5211 GCA_039680225.1 Syntrophaceae bacterium | reverse complement strand
ATTCCTTTCCAGGCGGTCCTTGAGGATTTCTGGTCGCTGGGGGGGGCCGCTCAGGGCCAGGATGGCAAATTCATCTCCGCCCATCCTGCCGATAATGTCGGCCTTACGGAATGATTTCTTCAGTATTTTTGCAATTTCAACAAGCGCCTCGTCCCCCTTCTGATGGCCCAGGGTATCATTTATGATTTTCATCCCGTCAAGGTCGGCATAGATGAGGAGCATGTTTTTCCCCGTCCTTTCCAGAATGTTGAGTTGCTGCTCCGCAAGGGACAGGAACCCCCTCCTGTTATAAAGGCCGGTCAGGTGGTCGACGATTGAAAGGGCCCTGATTTCCTCTTCCAGGTTTTTGCGTTCGGTGCTGTCGCGGATGGATTCGATTGCGCCGACGACCTCGCCCCTGTAATTCCGCAACACGGATGCCGTTGCGGAGAGGTGGACGTTGCCGGGTTTCAGGTTCGGGGCAAAGGATTCGCCGAAAAGGATGTCCCCGGACCTTTTCAAGGCCGTGTAGTTCTTTTCCGTGTTCTTGTCCTGCTTGAGAGCGAGATCGATCAGGATCGGCCTCCTCTCGTTGTAGAAAGGCAGGGAATATTCGTAACTGCCTTTCCCGATTATGTCCTCCGCGTTGATCCCGGTCATTTCCTCCGCCGCCCTGTTCCAGGCCAGTACAACGCCCTCCGTGTCGATGGCGAAAGTGGCGTCGGGGAGAAAATTGAAGATATTCGACACGGTCTGCTGGACATCCCTGATTTCCTGCTCGAGCCGGATGCGGTCGGTTATATCCACCACAGTCCCTGATATTGTATCGTCTTCGAGGACGGCGCTCAGCATCACGTCCTTGATCTGCCCGCTCCTGGCCTTCGATTTTATCGAAAAGTTCCGGACCATCCCGTCCCTTTTTAATCTTTCGATCAACTTCATCTTTTCTGCCCGGTTTTTATGGAGGGATAAAATGTTCAGTTTCATTTCTTCCGGCGATTCGTAGCCGAATATGTCCGCCATGGCCTGGTTGACATACAGGATCTTACCCTCCAGGTCCGTCTGGTAAACGCCGACGAGGCTGTTGTCGAAAAGGTTGCGGTACCTGTTCTCAGATTTCAGAAGATCATGCTCCAGTTGCTTCTGTGCGGATATGTTGCTGGTTACCACCGTCACGGCCGTGACCTTGCCCGTAACAGGACACTTCATGGGGCTGAAAGTCCTCAGGTAAAACAGATTGTCCCGCTTGCTTCCGTGTTCCTGCCTGATAATTCTTCCGGTCCTGAAGACCTCTTCGATTTTATCCTTGAAAACTCTAAGCTGATCCTGGCTGTGGTAATCGGCATACGAGCTGCTTTGCGCTTCTTTCTCGGATACGCCGAACCGGGAACGGTGGGTTTTGTTCATGAACAGGTAATTGCAGTTCCTGTCCACCACGTATATGGAATCCGCCGATGAATCCACCACGGAGCTGATGTCCGGCAGTATCTTCTCTTTATTTGTTTCGGCTGCAATAATTTCAGTTTCCGCTTTGGTCTTCATGCAATCTCCTCTTCAGGATTCCCAAGGGGCAGGGTCCGGATGCCTGAAGGCATTCCGGTGCGAAAACTATACTGGTCCCGGGATAGCTTGATGGTGCAAATTGAGAGAAAGCTATGGATTTGAAAATACAAACAACAAACGCCAGATTTTTTCTTATTACCGGGCATGGGGCAGCAGTCGCTTCGGGATAAGAAGGTTCAGTTTCAAAATTGTATGACATGCAACGATGTCATCTATAACAATATAGAAAACGCAATGTCAACCATTATGAACATTAAAAAATATTAAGCATTTCAATAAGAATCAGGGGAAAGGGGGCCGGGCGGGGTTTGGATTTACAGGCGCGGGGGCGCATTGAGCACGCCCCCTGCGAAAACTCTGATGGATCAGGGCCGGATTTATATCCCCAAAATCGGGCTGTTAATCCACTCTTTTAAAGACTTCCCCTTTTGCCCCGCATACCGGGCAAACATCCGGCGCATTTCCTTCCGCCGTGTGGCCGCATACCGGGCAGACGTAATAGGGATATTCTTCCCGGGCCCCTCCGAGATTGTCGAGAAGCTTCTGGTATAGTTGCGCATGCGTCTTCTCGACTTCGTTGGCAAAGGAAAACGTCCTTTCGGCGGCCTTGTTCCCTTCCGCCCGGGCGGCATCGATCATTTCCGGGTACATTTTGGTGAACTCATGGGTCTCGCCGCTTATTGCCTCAACGAGATTTTCTTTCGTGCCCCTTATCCCTTTTGCCACCCTGAGGTGGTTATGGGCATGGACCGTCTCGGCTTCCGCTGCGGCGCGGAACAGGCGCGCGGCCTGGGGGAAGCCTTCGCTGTCCGCCTTCTGGGCGAATGCGAGGTATTTCCGGTTGGCCTGGGATTCTCCGGCGAATGCATCCATTAGAAATTTTTCTGATTTTGGCATGGTCTATTCCTCTCATGATGTTTTTTTTATATTTTGAAAGTTTTTCTCTCCTTGAACTCCTCGCGCTTGCCGGGGTTCCATTGCTTGACGGGGCGAAGGTACCCGGTCACCCGGGAGTAGATCTCGCAGGGGACATAGCGCGTCAGCAGGGGCTCTTTTTCGAAACAGGATTCGCATTTAACAAAGTCCCTGTCGAGCTTGCGCCAGTATGCGCCGCCGGCGATCCTGACATCCTCCCCGTCCCTGATGCATACTACCGAGGTCTGCTTCCCGCAATCGTGGCATTTCCCGCTGAATTCGACTGCATCCTGCTCCGACACAAAAAGCGACTTTACATAGTCCATTGACATAAGATGAAACCTCCCGGGCTATAATTGTTTTTTTGCCAGCTTCTGCAGGCTGATCCGTCCCAACTCGGATTTAAATTTCTCCTGCATCGCTATCCAGACGGGGTGAACGCTGCAGAACGGCTCCCGGCCGCACGAGCCCCGCTCGATGATGCAGAGGTTCATTGATATGGGACCGTCCACCGCCTCGATTATGTCGAGCAGTGAAATGTCCTTTGCCGGGCGGCCCAGATGGAACCCGCCCCCGGCGCCCCGGTAAGACCTGACGAGACCGGTCTTGTTGAGGTGCTGGAAAATCTTCGCCAGCAGCGCCTGGGGGACATCGACTCGTGCGGAGATGTCCCGCAACATCGTGACCTTGTCCCGGGGCCTTCCGGCCAGGTACACCATGCCCCTGATCGCGTAATCCCCTTTCCTGGTTATATGGAACATTGTCCCGCCATCACTATATCGTCCTAATAGGATCTTTTTAGTCTTATTCACGGCGTTTTGTCAAGGAAAATGCAGTTCCTCCAGGGGAGAACGGCGGATGAAAGGAAAAATGATGAGAAAAACTGCCGGTTCGGGGAAAGGTGAAGCAGGAGGGGAGTTCCCATTTACAGTCGCAGGGGCGTATGGCCGCCGCCCCCGCGAAGATGTCCTTAACTGTTTAGTAAATCCCCAGGACGTGCACTTCCGCCTGGTCATCGTCTGAAAACTGCCCGAAGAGAAGGCTGCGCGGCATTCCCTGGCAGCGGACGTAGTATGATTGCGAACTGTCGAGATTGTTTTTAACCGCCCAGGTGTCGAACTCTGCATCGCCGAGCTGGATTTTCATCCCTTTTACCGGATATTCCAAAACGGCCCTTTCCGGGATCCCATCGGCGGGCCCCACGCCGTGGGCGTCGATGATTGCCCCGTTCACGCCTGCCATTATGCCCTGCCAGGGCAAAGATGCGGGGCCGATCTCAAACCACAGCCCGATCCCCGGGAGGCCGTGGACATTAAGCCTGTATTCGGCCGTCGGCGCTTTGGCAGGCTGATTGGCGCGGCTCACCAGCTTGGCCCCGAGATTTGCGCCGGCAAGAGGGACTATATCGGCGTCTTTCAGCAGCAAGGGGAGGGATTGGGCGGCAATTTCGCCGTCGGTTGAAATGATAAGCATGGGGAGCCGGCCCTTTCTCCTTGCAGTGGCGGCGACTGTCAGCATCGACAATCCGAAGCGGGTCTTGTCCCTGCTGAAGTCCTCCGGCTTGCCGATTATCGCCCAGAGCGCGACGTCTTTATTTTTCAGGGCGGGCACGGCCTCCACCCAGGACATTTTTTCCACATCGTCCGACCAGAAGTGGCCGTCAGGTTCCAATGCGTACTTCCTGCAGGCGGCCATGACTGCCTGGACTGATTTTTCGTCTTTGTTCAATGCGCTGATCCAAACTTTTTTCGCCATGGAAGGGCTCCTTTCAGAATTTTATCCCAGGACAAGCAGCGTGACCTGGCTGGGCGCGAGAGAAACTCCCGGACAGTTCATGCTCAAGCCGTTGTGTCCCGTCAAACTTGTCATACGCTGGGCGGGCGCCCCCTCCATAAAGACGGTGAAACTCCCCAGGATGAATTCAGTCGGCCCCATTACCAGCCCGGATGCCACCCCCATGTTTACGCCGGCATTATCGCCGTTCGACAGCGGAATCATGGACATCTGGTTGAGCGAAGGCATCGCATCGGTGAGGACTGTCAGGGCTGTTGAGGCCGGGTTGGCAGTAGCCCCGGTTGAAATATTGGGATACGGTATCGGGACGGGTCCCACGGGCGTTGGAGTCAGGCATACGTCGGGCATTCCCAGCTGCATCCCGCCTCCCATTGAAAGTTGAAACATATTGAAATTGCTCCTTTCGCTTTATCCGAGGTGGATTTGCTCGGCGTCAATTTTGATGTGGCCCTCGGCAGTATGCATCGTATGTTTCGTCTGCATAGTGAGGGTGCCCTCCACCAGCATCCTGGTCGAAGCGGACTGGATTTCCTCGTGCTCCTCGATGTACCTGAAACTTGACGTGAGCCGCTGCACGGCCCTCCGGAAAATCGTATCCACGGAGTCGGCCAGGACCTTTATTTTTTCGATCCGGGCGTTCAGGAAATTGCCGAGGAAACTGAGGCTGGAGATCCTGGCATCACCTTCCGCGGCGCTGATCTCAAGGGCATGGGTGGAAAGGGAAATATTTTTCGCCGAGCTCAGGGCAATGTCCTCCCCCGTCCTGATGTGAAGATTTCCCCTCATGATCTCCACGTTCACATCGCCGTCGAATACGAGGTCGCTGGCGGCGGAATCATCACCGCGCCTCTCCAGGATCGAGAGGATATAGGCAACACCGGACCGGTCGAGGGAGAGGAGAACGATATCTCCAGGAGACGGCCTGAGCAGGCAACTCGCCGCCGCAACCGCCTCAACCAT
>JBDKTK010000417.1:0-53597 GCA_039680225.1 Syntrophaceae bacterium | reverse complement strand
AGTAGATCTTGTCGTATTTCTGCTTGAGGCTGATAATTATGAGGCCGCCCACCACAAGGGCCCCGAGCTGGAAGTAGGGGAAGTTGCTCGCGCCGGCCGCGGCGTATTCCGCGAATCCGAAGGTGGCCGTGGTCAGGACTACGAAAACCGAGAGAAGCAGGCTGGCTAATGTCTTTTTCATTTTTTGTTTCCTCCAATTTTTTATTTTTATTCCGGCTGGTTTGTTTTCTCTTTTGCACTCTTAATATGAAAAGATCATGCCAGAGTCGGAGGAAATTGGCATTCTCCGTGTAAGCTACCGAAATCATACACCATTATATCAGTTTTAGTTTGATCCAGGCGGTTCCTGCAGGGCTCTTCAGGGAAGGTTTCGTTAATGAAACGTTCAACATATTGAATGGAATATGTAATTCAAATTGTTGCTTGCGGAGTGCTTATGTTTCGATCCAGATCCGGCAATATCAACTCCTATATTGATTCGCTTAATCCGCAATGAAATAAAAACCTTGATTTTTGAACTCTCAGATATTAGACAGTTTAATCCTTAAGCGCGCACGCGAAGATATTGCGTCTTTTTCGAGGTTTTAAGATGATCAAATTTGAAGGCGTGCACAAGTGGTTTAAAAAGCTGCATGTGCTCAACGGTGTTGATCTCCAGGTCAAACAGGGCGAAGTGGTGGTCGTCTGCGGGCCGTCCGGGTCGGGGAAATCAACGCTCATCAGGACGATAAACAAGCTGGAGCCGATTGACAAAGGCCGGTTGATTGTAGACGGACACGATATAACAGACCCCAAAACCGACATCACGAAGCTGAGAGCGGAAATTGGATTTGTCTTCCAGCAATTCAATCTTTACCCTCACCTTTCGGTCATTAACAATATAACCCTTGCCCCGGTCAAAGTCAGAAAGATCTCCAAAAAGGATGCGGAAGAGCAGGCGATGGCACTCCTCACCCGGGTCGGCCTGGCCGAAAAAAGAGATGCCTATCCCGCCCAGCTCTCCGGCGGCCAGCAGCAGCGGGTCGCCATTGCCAGGGCCCTGGCCATGAAGCCCAAAATCATGCTTTTTGACGAACCCACATCGGCGCTGGACCCGGAAATGATCGGTGAGGTCCTTCTGGTCATGCAGGGCCTTGCGGGCACGGGTATGACATTGATCGTAGTGACGCACGAAATGGGCTTCGCCCGGGAGGTAGCCGACCGGGTATGCTTTATTGATTACGGGGTCATCCTTGAAGAAGCAAAGCCGGAGGAATTCTTCCGGAACCCTCAACATGAAAGGGCCCAGCAGTTCTTAAAAGAGATTTTGTCACCTATGCATTAAAATCCAAAAGGAGGTAATTGGAATGAGAAGAAGTGTTGCTATTCTGTCAGTTCTGGTTATGGTATTCGGGCTTATCGGGACGGCCATGGCGGCGGATGTCTATGATACCATCAAACAAAGGGGCTCTTTGATCGGTGGAGTCAAAGACTCGACACCCGGCTTCGGCTATATCGATGAGAAGACCAGGGAAATAGTCGGTTACGATGTCGATTTCCTCAAGGCCATTGCCAAAAAAATGGGCGTTAAACTGGAGCTCAAACCCGTGACGTCAGCTTCGAGAATGCCCCAGCTCATCGCCGGCAATATCGACATCATAGCCGCGACAATGACGAAGAACGCGGAACGGGCGAAACAGATCGATTTCAGCTATGCATATTTCATGACCGGACAGAAATTCATTGTCAAGAAGGGGACAGTGAAGAGCCTGGCCGACCTGAACGGGAAGAGAATCGGCACCGCAAAGGGATCGACCTCCGAGCAGAACGCTTCCAAGGCCCTGCCCAAGTCGACCGTAATTTCTTATGACGATTATCCCCAGGCATTCCTTGCCCTTCAGCAGAACAAGGTTTTCGCGATTACGACCGATGAGTCCATCCTGGCGCAGCTCCTCGGAAAAGCCCCCGACAAGAAAAAGTACGAGATCACAAGTTTCGCCATTTCCGATGAACCCTACGGACTCGGAATTGCCAAGGGCAGCCCCAAATTCGTGAAGTTCGTGAATGACACCCTGCTCGAAATGGAGAAAAACGGCGAGGCCAGGAAAATCCACAACAAGTGGTTTGGCCCCAAATCCCAGACTCCAATGGCAAGAGGCAGCTTTAAGATTTCCCCTAAACAATAATTAATAAGAACATGTTCCCCCTGGTCTTCCGACCAGGGGGAATCTTTTTGCAGGTTTATGTTCAATTACAAGTTTGACTGGGCAATCATCACCTCCGGCCAGTATTTTGAATGGCTGGTATCCGGCCTGAAGATAACACTCGAGCTTTCGGCTGTTTCGATTGCGCTCTCGTTTATACTGGGCCTGCTGATTGCGGTCATGAGGATGAGCCAGTTAGGGCCGGTCAGATGGTTTGCCCACGGCTACCTTGAATTCTTCCGCAACACGCCCCTGCTGGTACAGATTTTTTTCTGGTACTTCGGGTCTTACCAGGTCCTGCCCATGGCCGTGCAGGACTGGATGAATGAAAGAAACTTTGAGTTCATCTCTGCCGTAATTGCCCTGACCATATACACCTCGGCCTTCATTGCGGAAGACATCCGCTCGGGCGTGCGTTCCATACCTAAAGAGCAGATGGAGGCGGCCCGCAGTTCGGGTTTTTCTTACGTGCGTTCGATGCAGTATATAATCCTCCCCCAGGCCGTCCGGATCACAATTCCGCCCCTGATCAACCAGTTTTTGAACCTGGCGAAAAACTCCTCGCTGGCGATGACAATCGGCGTCGCGGAGCTTACCTATCAGGCCAGACAGGTGGAGAGTTACACGTTCAAGGGATTTGAGGCTTTTACGGCAGCAACGCTTGTATATCTGGTCATTTCCCTGGTGATTACCGGGCTTGTCACCCTGTACAGCAAGAAAATTCTGAACCCGATAGGAATGCGCTGACATGGAAAGCTTTCAGGTAATTTGGGATAACATAGCGCATTTCATGGTCGGCAGGTACCCCAACGGGCCCCTGGGCGGACTGGCCCTGACCTTTTATCTTGCACTTGTATCATGCATCCTGTCGTTTTTCGGCGGCCTTATTATGGGGCTGCTTTGCCTGTCCAATAACAAATTTATCAAGTACCCGACCCTGGCTGTGGTGAATGCTATCAGGGGAATCCCCCTGCTGATGGTCATCTTCTGGATGTATTTCCTCATTCCCTGGATTATGAAAAGGCCCACTCCCGAGAGTTGGACGGTTATCGCGGCGCTCACTGTTTTTACCTCTTCTTACATGTCCCAAATAGTGACGGCGGGAATCGAGGGGATCCCGCGAGGGCAGACCGAGGCCGGGCTTTCCACGGGGCTGGCGCCATGGCAGGCAATGATCTTCATCGTGCTGCCCCAGGGACTGCGCAATATGATCCCTTCTTTCGTGAACCAGTTTGTCTCCCTTATAAAGGATAATTCACTGGCATTCATCGTGGGGGTCTCCGAACTCACCCATGTGGCGACACAGGTTAATAACCGGACTATGATTTACCCCGCCGAGATATTCGCATTTATTGCAATCATCTATTTCATCCTGTGCTTTGCATTTACAAGCCTCTCGCGCTGGATAGAGCAGAGATTGTCCTGGCGCAAGGCCATTTAGCATTTCGGTTTTTCTTCCAATACTCTCTTGAATTATTTAATTTCCTATAGTACTCAATGTGAGCTTTGCCTCAGGTGAGAAATTAATGCTCAAAATTAATTGTCCCGATTGCTTGAAGGAATTCATGTGGACGGACCACATGCCCGCCAAAGGCAAATGCCCCACCCCCGATTGTGAATGGCGGTACGATATCCAGCAGGAATTAAAAAAGGGGATCGAAAGACATGCGGCAAGGGCCGGACATGCCTGTCCCGTTTGCGGCGCTTCGATCGAATCCCGTTTTTGTTATTGCCCAAATTGTAAAAAACTTATACTTGGACCGGTTTCTGTGAGCAGAAATGTATTTTTGTCGGCGGCCATCGCTATCCTGATTACAATATATTTTCTTTATTACAATTTTAAGACCGGATAATTGGACCGGGGTTTCTGAATCCCCAAAAACTGAGGGCCGGATTTTCGACCGAGAGAGGTTATATGAAGAGAACTCCCCTGTACAATAAACATTTATCTGCCGGCGCCCGAATGATCGAGTTCGGGGGTTGGGAAATGCCGGTGCAGTATGCAGGCGTGATCGAGGAGCATCGCGCCACACGCCGGGCGGCAGGCCTGTTCGATATCTGCCACATGGGAGAGATCATGGTTGCGGGCCCGGACTCGTTCGACCTGCTGCAGAAAGTCATGAGCCGAGACCTTGCACCCCAGAAAACCGGGAAAATGAGATTAAGCGTCATGACCACTCCGGAAGGCGGGATACTCGACGACCTGACAATTTACAAGTTTTCCGATGAGCGTTTCATGGTTGTAACGAATGCCGTTACCAGGGAAAAGGATTTCAAGTGGATCCTGGAAAACAAAGGCGCCCTGGGGATCGCAAACGTCTCGGTGGAAGATATATCGGAAAAGACGGGCAAACTGGACCTGCAGGGGCCTGCAGCCCAACCCATCCTGCAGCGCATCGTGAAATGCAACCTCGACGACATAAAATATTACAGTTTCCTGGAAACCGAACTCGCGGGATCCCCTGCGCTGATTTCCCGCAGCGGCTACACAGGGGAAGACGGCTTCGAGATCTACATGGACAGCTCCCTCGCGGAGAAATTCTGGGACGTTATCCTGGACGAGGGAGGGCCTGCCGGACTGAAGCCGGTCGGTCTGGGCGCCCGGGACACCCTGAGGCTGGAAGCCGGCCTGATGCTTTATGGGAATGAGATGGACGAATCGATAACGCCCCTTGAGGTCGCCTATTCATGGGTGCCCAGTCTGGAGAAGGATTTCGTCGGCCGTGATGCCCTGAAAAGACAAAAAGATGCGGGGCTTGCAAAAAAGCTCATCGGTTTCGAAATGGTGGACAGGGGCATTGCCCGTCATGGCTATAAAATAGTCGAGGACGGAAACGAGATTGGAATAGTTACTTCGGGAAGCATGACCCCGACTTTGAACAAGGCCGTGGGAATGGGCTTCGTCCCGATAAAATACCTGGAACCCGGAACGGATATATTCATCCGCATCAGGGAAAACACAGTCCGCGCAAGAGTGGTCCCGCTGCCTTTTTACAAAAGAGCAAAATAAAGACTTCACACTGGAGAGGAGAAGATAATGGCAAAACCCAACCCTACCGACAGGAGATATTCAACCGAGCACGAATGGGCCCTGGACAACTCAGATGGAACGGCAACCATCGGCATCACCGATCACGCCCAGGAACTGCTTACGGATATAGTGTTTGTGGAGCTTCCCCCCTTGGGGAAAAACGTGAAACAGATGCAGCCTGTCGCCGTGGTTGAATCGGTAAAGTCGGTTTCCGACGTGTATTCACCGGTGAGCGGAGAGGTGCTGGAAGTCAACGCCGGGCTTGAGTCGCACCCGGAACTCATCAACCAGGACGCTTTCGGCGAAGGGTGGATAGTCAAGATGAAAATGGATGATCCGTCTCAACTTGCAGGCCTCATGGACGCGGAAGGATACGGCGCTTTCATTAAGGAAAAAAAACAGGGAGAATGACAATTCATGAATTATGTGCCCCATACCCCGGATGACCTGAAGCAAATGATGGCAACCGTCGGTATCGGCTCTATCAAAGAGCTGTTCTCCGACATACCGGAAAAGTTCAGGATAGGGGAAATGTTGAGATTGCCCCGGGCCCTCTCGGAGCAGGAAACCTATCAGCTGATGGATTCTCTTGCGTCCCGGAACATATTGCCGAAAATGACCCTGCGCGGCGCCGGAGCATACAACCATTACATCCCGGCGGTCGTGGGACATATCCTGTCGCGCTCGGAATTTTACACCGCTTATACCCCTTACCAGGCTGAAATCAGCCAGGGCATCCTGCAGGCAATATACGAATACCAGACGATGATAGCGAAGCTCACGGGCATGCAGGTCGCGAACGCCTCGATGTACGACGGCTCGTCGGCGATGGCGGAGGCTGCGGTGCTCGCGGCAAAGACGCTCAACCGCAACAGGGTTATCATTGCCCGGAATGTCCACCCCGAATACAGGAAGGTGGTCAAAACGTATTGCTGGGCCAACGGTTATGAACTGATCGAAATACCCTACCTCGATTCAGGCAGGGCCGATATGGAAGCGCTTCGCGGCAATCTTGATAAACAGACAGCCGCTGTCCTGGTGCAGAGCCCGAACTTCTTCGGCGTGATTGAGGATATGGGAGCCATAAGTCGAGTCGTTCACGAGAGCGGAGCGCTCCTCGTGGCCGGGTTCACCGAAGCGGGGTCTTTGGGACTGCTCAAACCGGCCGGGGAACTGGGCGCCGACTTCGTGGCGGGAGAGGGACAGAGTTTCGGCAACCCACTCAACTACGGCGGCCCGTACCTGGGCATTTTCGCAAGCACCAGCAAGTTCCTGCGGAAGATCCCCGGGCGGCTTGCCGGGGCCACGGTGGACAAAGAGGGGAAAAGGGGGTTCGTCCTGACGCTCCAGACGCGGGAGCAGCACATCCGCCGGGAAAGGGCGACTTCCAATATCTGCTCGAACGAGGCATTATGCGCCCTCGCCGCGGCCGTATACCTGGTCAGCCTCGGGAAAAATCTGAAAAAGCTCGCGGAACTGAACTTCCAGAAGGCCCAGTACCTAAAAAAAGGGCTCGCCGGCCTCAAGGGCTGGGAGCCGGTCTTTTCCGGACCTGTTTACAACGAATTTGCAATGCGCTGTCCCGACATCGCGAGCGTGAACCGGAAACTGGCCGAAGAGGGGATAATCGGCGGCCTCGAGGTCGGGGAAGATTATCCCGAACTGGGCGACTCGCTTCTCTTTTGCGCAACTGAAATGCTTTCCCGGCAGGATATGGACCGGGTCATCTCAATCATGAAAGGATAATCATGGCGAGGATTTTTCTTTTATTTGCCTTTGTTTTGCTTCTTTGTCCGATAAACGCATACTCAACAGAGGTGTTCAGGTGCGGCGCTGAAATCGTGAAGGTCGGCGACACTTCCGATACCGTGAAAAAAATGTGCGGCAAGCCAACCCGCACCGAATCCGCCGGGGCGAAGAGTTCTCAGAAGAAAAGCAAAAAAAGCAGGACAAAAACCGAGGAGAGTTACGAACAATCCAGCGCCAAAGGTAAAAAATGGTATTACGACAGGGGCTACGGCGACTACGTTTATATCCTGACCTTTAAGGGCAATACCCTGAATAAAATACAGACTTCCGAACGCGGCGGTAAATAGGAGGGGAAATGGAGCTTATTTTTGAGAAGAGCAGGACCGGAAGGAGCGCGACGAGCATACCCGAACCGGATGTCCCTCTCGTGCCCGTGGAATCTGTAATAGGACCGGACCTGTTGAGAGAGGATGTAGACCTGCCCGAAGTCGCCGAAATCGACCTGGTGCGGCATTACATTGCCCTGTCGAGGCGTAATTTCGGTGTGGATGTGGGCTTTTATCCGCTCGGCTCCTGCACGATGAAATACAATCCCAAACTCAACGAGGAAGTTGCCGGGCTGGCGGGCTTCACGTCGCTGCACCCTCTCGCCCCGGATGTTTTTGCCCAGGGCAGCATGCAGCTCATGTATGAACTGAGGCAATGCCTTTCTGAAATATTCGGCATGGCGGATTTCACGCTCCAGCCGGCGGCGGGCGCCCATGGCGAGCTGACGGGCGTTATGATGATCAAAAGGCATTTCGAAAAGCTCGGCCGGAAACGGACCAGGATATTAATCCCTGATGCAGCGCATGGGACAAACCCGGCATCGGGAGCCCTGTGCGGATTCCAGACCGTGACCGTCCGGTCCAACAAGGAAGGCGGCGTTGACATCGCGGACCTCCGGCAACAGATGAACGAGGACACGGCGGGTCTCATGCTGACCAACCCCAACACCCTGGGGCTTTTCGAAAGGAACATAGAAGAGGTTGCCGCAATTGTGCACGGCAGCGGCGGGCTCTTGTACTGCGACGGGGCAAACGCCAATGCTTTCCTGGGTATCACGCGACCCGGCGACCTGGGGTTCGATGTTATCCAACTCAACCTCCATAAAACTTTCTCAACACCGCACGGCTGCGGCGGCCCGGGGAGCGGGCCGGTGGGCGTCTCCGGCAAACTCATCCCTTATCTGCCGGCGCCCCGGATAACCTGCCGGGACGGAGTCTATAGGTGGGAGTGCGATTATCCGGACAGCATCGGCCGCGTCCGCGCCTTTTACGGCAACTTCAACGTGATGGTGAAAGCGTACGCTTATATAAGGTCGCTCGGGGCCGAAGGGTTGCGGAAAGTAAGCGAGGCGGCCGTCCTCAATGCCAATTACATTAAGGCGCGGCTTGAACCTTTTTACGATCTTGCATATAACAGGACCTGCATGCATGAATGCGTCTTTACGGGGAACCGGCAGGTCCGCGAAAGCGGAGTGCACACATCGGACGTCGCCAAGCGGCTGCTTGATTACGGTTACCACCCGCCGACAATCTATTTCCCTCTGATTGTCCCGGAAGCCATAATGATTGAGCCTAACGAGACAGAGAGCAGAGAGACGCTTGATGCATTTTGCGATACAATGATTAAAATAGCCGGAGAAGCGCGCAGCAATCCCGACCTGCTTAAATCGGCCCCGCTGACAACTCCTGTCAAAAGGCTCGATGAAGTCAAGGCTGCCCGCGAACCTGATGTCTGCTGGGGATGCAAATAGATTATGGGAATTGAAAGCATATTAAATTTGTCGAAAAAAGACCTGGTCGCAAGGCTCTGGCAGGCCGAACCGCATATCAGGAAAATCCTTGCGAACTCCAGGCATGTAGAAGAATCGCGGTTCATGATTTTCGATTACCTCAACCGGCTGGAGCGCGACTTGTACAACATGAAATCCGACACTTATTTTGTGAACCTCAATATTGTCGAGAAGCGCAACGCCAAGGAATGCATCCGGGTCCTTTCGAACACCATGAGGACTGAAAACGAGTACCTGACCAAGGCATCTCCCCTTGAATGCCTTTCCGACCTGGCCAAAGATGTCGAAGGCGCCCTGGATAAAGTTACCAAGTCCTTCCTGTGCGAGTATATCGCCCTTTTCAGAGGCATAACCGGAAAGACAGGGAAACACTCGCGGGAACACGTCATCCATCCGGCTGAGGGCAGGGAAGCCGGGAAAATCCGCTCTGCCCAGCTCGATGACCTTGCCGCATTGATCAGACGGCATTTCAGGAGGTACCGCACGGGCCTGGACCGCAGCCTTATAAAGCAGAGGAACAGCCTGAAGAAAGACATATTGAAGTATTTCAAGGCTAATGAAACGGACTGGGCCGATTACATGTGGCACATGAAACATCTCATCCGCGACCACGAGACCCTGCGGTCCCTGGTCACGCTCGAACCGGATGAAATGGAAGGCCTTGAGGCCGCCGAGCAAAACCGCATTCCATTTCAGATCACCCCGTATTACCTGGCCCTGTTCAACAAATCTGGCAGGAACGACCACGACAGGCAGATAAGGGCCCAGGTCCTGCCGAGCGCCAATTATTGCCGGTCGGTGGCAGAGAACCGGCAAAAAGATATCGACATGGATTTCATGGGCGAAAAATCAACGAGCCCCATCGACGGGATAACCCGCCGCTATCCGGAGATCCTGATTTTGAAACCTTTCAATTCCTGTCCCCAGATTTGCGTGTATTGCCAGAGAAACTGGGAGATCAAGGGAATTGACGAAGAAGTGCAGCTTCCCCGCTCCAAAGTGAGCGAAGCCATTGACTGGATCAGGGGAAACGAGAACATCAGCGAAGTGCTGGTGACCGGCGGCGATCCGCTGACGCTCGACAACAATTACCTTGACTGGCTGCTTGGTGAAATTTCGGGCATTGATCACGTCGAGAGGATCCGGATCGGGACCAGGGTCCCTGTGACGCTTCCTTTCCGCATCAATCCCGAGTTCCTCTTCATCCTCTCCAAGTATCACCAGTGGGGCAAAAGGGAAATTGCAATTGTCACCCACTTTGAGCATGCAGCGGAGATGACGCCGGAAGCGCTGGATGCCATAAAAAGCATAAAAAAAATGGGCATCAACGTATATAACCAGCAGGTCTTCACGTATTATAACAGCAGGAGATTTGAGACCGCGCTGCTCAGGAGGACCCTGAAGCTTTGCGGCGTTGACCCGTATTACGCCTTCAGCACAAAAGGCAAAGAGGAAACAATTGACTTCCGCGTACCGATCGCCCGGATAGAGCAGGAGAGACGCGAGGAGGCGCGGCTCCAGCCGGGCCTTGTCCGCACGGACGAGCCGGTCTTCAATGTGCCGCGGCTGGGAAAATCCCACCTGCGCGCCTGGCAGGACCACGAAGTCATAATGATACTGCCGGACGGCCGCCGGGTGTACAGGTTCTATTCCTGGGAGGTGAGGCTTGTAACCTCCCTTGACTATCTTTACACAGACACTTCAATTTACGATTATCTCGAGCGCCTGGCGGCGGATGGGGAGAACATAAGCGATTACCGGTCCATCTGGTACTATTTTTAGTTCCCGTATGCCGAAGATACGCAAGCCGGATTGGCTAAAGGTTAAAATACCGTCCAGCCCCGAATTCTATTCAGTCCGGGAAATCCTCGACAGGCGCGGGCTCAACACGGTCTGCAAGGAGGCGCGCTGCCCCAACATGGCGGAGTGCTTCCAGGCGAAGACTGCAACCTTCATGATCCTCGGCGATACCTGCACCCGCAACTGCCTTTACTGCAACGTCCGCCATGGCCGTCCCGGCAGGGTTGATCCCGGCGAACCGCAGCGAGTGGCAGATGCAGCCGGAGAACTGGGACTCAAATACATTGTGGTCACATCGGTGACCAGGGACGACCTGCCCGACGGCGGCGCGGAAATCTTTTCGGAAACTGTGGCCGCGCTCAGAAGGGAGATCCCGGGGTGCCGGATTGAAGTGCTCATCCCCGATTTTCACGGGGACGTCCAGGCTTTGAAAAAGATAATCGCTGCCGGGCCGGACGTTATCAATCACAACATCGAAGTTGTGGCAAGGCTTTACCGCGCAATCCGGCCGGAGGGCGGATTCGATCTTTCTTTGAATATTCTAGGTAAAGTGCAAGTATCCGGAATTGTTACGAAATCTGGATTTATGGTCGGGCTTGGAGAGGACTGGGAAGATATAATTGAATTATTGAAAAAACTTTCGGCTGCAGGTTGCCGGATAATTACAATCGGCCAGTACCAGCAGCCCACTTCCAGCCACTGGCCCGTTGAAAAATATTACAGCCCGGAAGAATTCCAGCTTTTGAAAGAAGCTGCCCTCTCTATCGGCTTCAGGAAGGTGGAATCGGGGCCGCTCGTACGAAGCTCGTACAGGGCTGCCCATATCGTCTCATTTAAATAAAAATGTTATAAAAACCGCACTCTTTCAGGCCGAGGATCTCCCGGGCTTCTGAAGTGCTTGCCGGCTCGCGTCCGTATTCCCGGGCAATCCGGACGATCCGTCTGACGAACTGGGCGTTATTCCTGGCAAGGACTCCGTGATCGTAATAAATATTGTCCTCCATCCCGACCCGGATGTGGCCTCCCATGATCAGCCCCATCATCGCCATCGGCAAATGCCCTTTTCCGATGCCTATCACAGACCAGGTCGATTTCGGGGGAATATGCTCGAGCAGATGCAGCAGCGATTTCGGAGTGGCCGGAGCGCCCCAGGGAGTGCCGAGCACGAACTGGAAATGAAGGGGCGCTTCCAGTTTCCCCTCATCAAGCATCCTCAGCGATGTGACAATCATGCCTGAATCAAATATCTCTATTTCCGGCTTTACTCCCTGGATATTCATCATTTCCGCCGCCCGGTCCAGGAACTCGGGGGTGTTTATAAAGGCTTTCCCCCCCAGGTTTATGGTGCCCGCGTCGAAAGAGGCAAGTTCGGGATGCAATGACAGGGGGCCCAACCTTTCCTCCACGGGAAGGTTCATTCCCGGGATACCGCTCGTAGTAAGGCTCAGGATCAGGTCTGTTTCTCTCCTGAGCTTCTCGACCACTTGGCGGAACAGGCCCGGGTCCTGTGTCCCCAGGCCTGTTTGCGGGTCGCGGACATGGATGTGCACGATCGAGGCGCCCGCCTCCCAGCACTCTATGGCGGACCGGGCTATCTCGTCCGGAGTTATGGGGATATTGGGCGCCGTCTGCCTGTTTATACGGCTGCCCGTAATTGCCGCGGTGATAATTACCCTGTCCATTATCCTCCAGTTCCCGGATCAGGCCAGATTGTGTTCCCTCGTGATCTCCCCGATTGCCGCATCCAGCGTCGATACCAGAAAATCGATCTGGTCCTCGGTAATGATGAAAGGAGGCGCAATCAGGATGTGGTCTCCACGGATTCCGTCTGCCCCTCCACTTCCCGGATAAGTGACAAGGCCCATCTCGAAGGCGCGGCCGGCGATGAGCGCGTTGACTTTCATTTTCGGATCGAATGGTTCTTTCGTTTTCCTGTCTCTGACGAATTCCACCCCGGAGAACAACCCCAATCCGCGCACGTCGCCGACTACAGGGTGCTGCAGCAGAGATTTGAGCCTGTCGAGCAGATATGACCCGAGCCGGACTGACCTGGATATGAGATTGTTTTTTTCAATATAATTCAGGACGGCAAGGCCCACGGCACACGACTGCGGGTTTTGGCCGTATGTGAAGCCGTGGATAAAATTCCCCGTACCGGCCTGGATTGAAGAATGGATCTTTTCGTCCGAAATCACGCAATACAGGGGGGTATAGCCGCTCCCCAGGCCCTTGGCGCAGACGATCATATCGGGCTCGCTCCAGTGGTCAATGGCGAAATTCTTTCCCGTCCTGCCCAGGCCGGTCATCACCTCATCCGAGATCAGGAGCACATCGTATTTATCGCATATCTCCCTGATCCGCGGGAAATATCCGGGCGGCGGGACAAGCGCGCCGGCAGTGGCGCCCACGACCGGCTCGGCAATAAAGGCCGAAACGGAATCCGGGCCCTCGTACAGGATTGTTTTCTCCAGGTCTTCCGCGCATTCAAGGCAGCATTTATCTGGTTCCGACCCGAAAGGACACCGATAACAGTATGCCGGAGCGATGTGCGGCGTATGTTTCAGCAAAGGCTGATGGTATTTGCGCCGCCCTGTATGGCCGCTCAACGCAAGGGCGCCGAGCGTATTGCCGTGATAGCTGGTCCAGCGCGATATAACCTTGAATTTCGTGCCGGCGCCGCGGTCCACCTGGTATTGCCTGGCCATCTTAACCGCCGTCTCAACCGCCTCCGAGCCCCCGGAGACGAAGTAAACCCGGTTCAAACGGGACGGCGCCATGGCAGTAAGCTTGTCGGCCAGCTTCATGGCGGGCTCGCTTGTGAAATGTGTGCCGTGCGTAAAAGAGATTCTCTCGGCCTGCTCCAGCATGGCCTGCCTGATCTCCTTTATCCCGTGGCCGATCAGCACAACGGCTGCCCCACCTGACCCGTCCAGGTACTGCTTCCCATCGGTGTCATAAATGTATACGCCTTCGCCCCGGTCCACAGTGGGGTAGTATTTATTGGGGTTCCTGTAAAATACGTGATCGTGATTTTTTTTTGCGCTCATTGGTCCTCCTTGCGCCTGGACGCAGCCAATTAGAATAGGAAAACCCGTTGCCGGTCAAGTAAAAAAACCGCGCAAATACAAAGGTTAAGGATTAGAAAACACCGCCTCTCTATGATATTAGTTGAATGTCTCTTCATTCAGTGAACAGAGGGGCTTATCTTTTTCACAAAGGGAGCATAAAGTGAGCGCGAAGGCGTACGATCTTGCAGTAATCGGCTCGGGGCCGGGCGGCCACGCTGCGGCCGTTTCATCCGCGCAGCTCGGGGCGCGCGTATTAATAGTCGAAAAGAATGGCTGGGGCGGGACCTGCACCAACTGCGGCTGCGTGCCGACCAAGGCCCTGCTGGCCTGCAGCCGGAGCTTTGCTGAACTCGGAAAGCTCAAGCGCCTGGGGATCTCCGCAACCGGGTCTTTCGATTTTTCCGCGATGAAACGCCACCAGAATCAAATAGTCAGGACTGCCGTGCTGGGGGTCCGGAAATCCCTGGAAGATTCAGGTGCGGAAATGAGACAGGGATTGGCCCGCATCGTATCCGCGGGACAGGTGGAAATAACATCGGAGAAATCGGTTGAGAGGATAGAAGCCCGGAATATACTGATCGCCTGGGGGGGGAAGCCCCAGATACCGGCAGGCTGGGAAATTTCCGGGCGCATGCTGAATTCGGATGGATTCCTTGACCTGCAGGAATTGCCCGCTTCGGTTGCCATCATCGGCGGAGGCGTGATTGGGCTGGAGTTCGCAACCTTTCTCTCGCAGCTCGGGGCCAAAGTGTCGATAATCGAATTCATGGACCGGATTTTGCCGTGCGAGGAGCCTGAGGCTTCCGCTTTTCTGGATAAAGAGTTAAGGAAATCCGGCGTGGACATCTATTGCTCTTCCCGGGTTGAAAATATCGCGCCCGGTCGGGATTCAGTCAGGCTGAAAATCTTTCGTTCCGATGAAACAATGGAAATTACGAGTGCTTATGCGCTGATCTGTACAGGCAGAAAAGCGGCATTGAACACGGAAGAGCTTGATTTGATCGGGATAGCGCACAACAAAAAAGCGATCACTGTTGATGCGGCGATGATGACCAATATTGCCGGAATTTACGCTGTGGGCGATGTGACCGGAGGGGCCCTCCTCGCCCACAGGGCCGCCCGGCAGGGAAAAGCCCTGGCGCACAGACTCTTCGGAGATGGTTCCGTCAAGTACCAGGATATCGCCTTGCCTTATGTCTGTTATACAGCGCCCAACATAGCCCGGGTCGGGCTTATCGAGTCTGAGGCAAAATCGCTGTATCCCGGTCTGGAGCGGATCTCTTTTGAATACGCCGCCAACACGTATGCCAGGATCGAGCTGAAAGCCAACGGCTTCGGCAAACTCCTCTTCGGAGAAGACCGGCTGGTCGGAGCCACCCTGGCCGGGGCCGACGCGGCGGAAATGATAGCCCCGCTGGGGCTCGCCGTCGCAAACGGGCTGGGAAAAGCGGAGTTCAAAAAGTGGATCATCGCCCACCCCACATTAAGCGAGATGATCAATCCTTTATGAAACCAGCCCGCCGCATCGGTCTGTTCTTATTTTTCCTGGCCTTCGTAAGTTCAGCCTGCCCGGCCGCCGGATTAAGCGCCGGGCCGTTCTTTGCGCCGGTCCGCTCCTGCAGCATCGTCCATGAATTCCCCCATGATTCCGCAGCTTTCACCCAGGGACTTGTTTACCATGAGGGATATTTGTACGAGGGAACGGGACTAAACGGTTCCTCCTCGTTGCGCAAAGTGGAATTGAAAACGGGGCGGGTCTTGAAGAAGAAGGACCTCCCGGGATGTTATTTCGGCGAGGGCATAGCAATCCTGGGCCGCAGGATCTATCAGCTCACGTGGCGTTCCGGCGTGGGTTTCGTTTACGACCTGCGGAGCTTCCGTCAGCTCGATTCCTTTTCCTACGACACCGAGGGCTGGGGGCTCACCACGGACGGCAGGCGCCTTATCATGAGCGACGGCACGGATACCCTGATGTTCATGGACCCGGGAAATTACGCGGTTTTGAAGAAAATCAGGGTCCGGGACGGCAAGAAGCCGGTTTTCCTTATAAACGAGCTCGAATTCGTTAAAGGGCGCATCTTCGCCAATGTCCTGGGAAGCGATTACATAGCATGCATTTCCCCTGAGTCGGGACAGGTAAAAGAGTGGATCGATCTGAGCCGCCTTCGGGCCAAGATAAAATCTGAGAAGGCGGATGCCCTCAACGGAATAGCTTACGACACAAAAACAGGCCGCCTGTTCGTCACCGGAAAGAACTGGCCTGCCCTTTTCGAAATAGATATCAAATAAACACCCCAAGACTCTGCGGACTGAAATCACCGCAAATAAATGGTGTTGGAAAAGATCCAGGGCCTGTAGCAGCCGTATGCCCTGTTGTAAACTTCCACCCTGTAAACGCCTTTTTCCCGCAGCTCCAGTTCCAGGGACTCTCCTGTAACCTCCGCGACCGGGCTGCCGTCCCTGAGCAGGCGTATCCTGCCGGGGCCGGGTGTCCTGACCCGGGCGTGAGCATTACCTGTAAAGGCCTGATCGTCGCCGAGGTGAAGCTCCCTGCCGTCCTGGAGGACAATGAACAGGAATCCGCGGGCCTGCCCGAAATAATCGAGGCTGACGAAGATCCTGCCATTCCTCAAAGCCTCGTAAACAGACGCGATATCGGCGTCTTTGTCATGCTGCAGGGGACTCTCCAGGATGAAATGGCTCCTTATGAACCGGAAAGCCTTTCTGAAGGGAAACACGCTCCAGATCTTTCCCATGAATTTATAGGGGGTGTCATGATTGTCCAGTTCCCCTACTCCCGCGACCCTGGCAGTCTGATTGAGTTCGTCCCAGCGCTCGAGCGTTTCCTTCCGGGGCCCCCGCAGGAAAAATGCGGGGAAAAAGTAGCTGGCCATGCCCTTTGCGTAACCGCTCAGGGACGACTGCCAGTCCGTCATGAAATCCCAGATACCCATGCCCGTGAACCCGGAAACCGGCCAATGCTTCCAGGCATATTGTTTCACGTGAAACAATTCGGTCCCCTCATGGTCGGGATGGGCTATTATGCCGATCCCCCCCTCATCCCGGACCCGGTCTATAACCGTTTGCGGCCCGGTCTGTTCTGAAAAATAACGGCTCAAGGGCTCGCGCGCGCCGAATGCCAGGTAATGATTGAACTGGGAGGGGCAGATCTCCTCCCCGGAAATCAGCAGTACGTTGCCGTGCCAGCCTTCCTGTCCCGAGGAGCGCACATCCAGGTTTTCATGGTCCGTCAACATCAGTATGTCGATTTTGTTTTCCCGGGCCGCTTCGATTATTGCAGGGATGGGAGCCCTGCCGTCATTTGAGTATTCCGAGTGGAAATGGATGACCCCGGTGTATTCATGCATGGCCGAGCCCCCTTAGCGGGCACTGTCCACACAGTGGCTTTTTCCGGCAGAAATCCTTGCCTGTCTGGACTATAAGGGCATGGTATTGGTTATAAAGCTTTACGTCTTTGGGTATATTGGCCGTTATCAATTTCTGGACCTCCGGATAACCGGGGTCGCCTTCAATGATCCCATGCCTTGACATGATTCTCTTCGTATATGCATCCACAACGAAAACAGGCATCGCTCCCGCATAAAGCAGGATGCTGTCAGCCGTCTCTTCCCCGATGCCGTTGATGCCCAGCAGCTTTTCCCGCAGTTTCACGGCTTCCAGGGAAAACATGGAATCGATATCCCCTCCAAACTCCCCGAACAGAAAGAGGAGAAAATTCCTCAGTCTCCCCGCTTTTACATTATAGTAGCCCGCCGGCCTGATCAGCCCGGCGACTTCGGCCTGCCCGGCAGAATTCAGCTTCACCGGGCAGAGCATGACCGCCGCCTTGAGATTTTTTATGGCTTTTGAGACATTGTCCCAGCTCGTGTTCTGGGTGAGAATGGCGCCCACGATCACTTCAAAAGGCGTTTCCCCGGGCCACCACTTCAAGTCACCATAATGCCGGTTCAGGATGGTGTAAATATTCCGGACCAGCCTTGTTTGAGAAGTTGCCCGCTTTTCTGCTTTCCCGGTTTTATTCATAAACAAAAAGGGCGGGCCGTTTGGGCCCGCCCCGGTTCATTTATTTCTGAATGACGACTTAATGGGAAACCCCGCCGCTTTTCACGAGCAGCAGCACTCCGTCCCTTGATCCTTTGCCAATTTCGCGCTGGAAATCCCTCATGGATTTGATATTGACCTTGTTCACCTGCAGTATGACGTCCTTCGGCTTTATGCCGGCGTCATCGGCCGGGCTCCCTTCCTGAACTGATGTAACGATGACCCCGGACCGCTTATTCAAACCCAGGCGTTCGGCCAGCTCAGGAGTAATATCCTGGACAGTCATCCCGAAATACTCTCCCGCTTTCTCCTTAACCGCGACTTCCTGGTCTTTTCGCTCGCCCACTGTAACATTGAAATTCTGAACTTTCCCGTCGCGCATGGCTTTGATAGTCACGGATTTTCCCACAGGTACCCCGGCAACTATCCGGAGCAGTTCGTGAGTGTCGTGAATTTTTTTGCCGTCGATATCAGTAATGATATCGCCCGTCCGAAGCCCCGCCTTTTCCGCGGGATCCCCGGCGACCACATCGGCAACCAGGGCCCCCTCCCTTTCTTTTATCCCCATTTTCGAGGCTAAATCTTCTGTAATGTCCTGGACCGAAATGCCCAGCCAGCCCCGGGTCACTTTACCTTTCGATTTCAGGTCATTGAGGATGTCTTTGGCCATGTTGACCGGTATGGCAAAGCCGATCCCCTGCCCGTGGGCGACTATCGCAGTATTTATTCCGATAACCCTGCCCTCCAGGTTGAAAAGAGGCCCCCCGCTGTTGCCCGGGTTGATCGACGCATCCGTCTGGATGAAATTGTCATACGGACCGGAGCCGATCACGCGGCCCTTGGCGCTCACTATTCCCTGGGTAACGGTCTGCTCAAGGCCGAAAGGATTGCCGATCGCCAGGACCCAGTCGCCCACCCTCAGCTTGTCGGAATCGCCGAGGTCGGCCACCGGGAGGTTATTGGACGCGTTAATCTTTATCAGGGCAATGTCAATTTTGGCATCCTTCCCTATTACCTTGGCATCGTATTCTTTTCCGTTGGAAAGGCGCACCTTGATTTTGTCAGCCTTTTCAACAACATGGTTGTTTGTAAAGATATACCCGTCCTTGGTGATGATGAAACCGGACCCGAGGCTCCTCTGCTTGAATTCCCGGGGAGTGTCTCCAAAAAATCTCTTCATGAAGTCATCCCCGCCGAAAAACCGGTCAAAAAAGTCATCGCCAAAAGGAGACCCCTGTCCCCGTCCTCCGGTCTTTATTACTTTTGTGGTGCTGATGTTAACTACGGCGGGCTTTATTTTCTCCACGAGATCTGCAAAGGATAATGCTGGAACTGAAACAATTTCCTTGGCGCTGACCGTGGTTACCGGGGGAACTTTAGACGCAGATTTAGCAGCGAACGAGAAGTGAAGGATTCCGGCAGCAGAGACAATTAGAAGTCCGATAAAAAAGACGAACCAGAACTTGAAAAAAGTCTTTTTGCTACTCTTTTCCATAACTTATTTGACCCTCCAGATCCTTAATTTCTTTTTTTCCGCGGCGAGAATATCGCCATTTCGGGCAAAATACAACAGCAATTTTCCCGAGGTTTCCTGTAATCTAATGATGTTTTCTGAAAAGTAAACCCTTGAGGTAAAGAGATTGAGGGATATTGATAATATATGGATGGTCCACGTCCTGGAACAGAAAGTCTGTTACTTCCAGCCTGGACCTGGTGTCCTGCGCCGCTTCCAGCGACAGTGCCATGAGATCGTTTACTGAGACATGGTGGGAGCAGGAAAAAACAGCGAGCAGGCCGCCTTCGTTCAGGACGCGCAGACCCTGGAGGACAAGGTGTTTGAGTCCGCTGATTGCCCCCTGCCGGGCGCCCCGCGATCTGCTGAAAGGCGGAGGGTCGAGGATGACTGCATCGGCCCTTGATCCCCTGTTAACGGCATCATCAAGGAAATCAAAAGCATCGGATCTGACGGTTTCTATCTGCACATCGTTGAGCAGGGCATTTTCCAGGGCAATATCGAGCGCCGGCAGGGAGACATCAACCGCTTTGACCCGGGCGCCTTGTTTAGCGGCATATATTCCAAAGGCCCCCGTATTGGAAAAAATATCAAATACCTGCATATCTTTCCCGATCCGCGCGGCCGTGATGCAGCGGTTGCGCCGCTGGTCGAGGTAAAAGCCCGTCTTCTGGCTTCCCTTGATCTCGACCAGGAAGCTTATTCCGTTTTCCCGGATATTTACCCTGGCAGGGACCTCGCCGGAGATCAGCTGCTCCTCCGTCCCAAGTCCCTCTTTTTCCCGCGAACGGGAATCTGATTTCTCGTATATCCCTTTTAAATCAATGACTTGGCGGAAGGCATCTATTATCATCTCCCGTCTTTGTTCCATTCCGGCCGTATTTATTTGAATAACAAGGAAACCATTATAGAAATCAGCAATAAGACCGGGCAGGCCGTCTGCTTCGGAATAGACAACCCGGAATGCATCGGTAATTTTAAGGATGTCCCTCCGCGCTTCGAAAGCTTTACGGATTTTTTCAACAAAGAATTGCCTGTCGATTTCCTCTCTTTGAAAAGAAAGGACCCGCACGGAAATGACGCTCTGCGGATTGTAATAGCCCGTCCCCAGGAAAGCGCCTTTCTTTGTAAATATCTCAACAATATCACCCGCTTTCAACCCATCCGAAGACACTTCCAGGATTTCATTGTCGTACACCCAGGGGAAATATGAAGCGAGTTTCGCCGCAGAACTTTTCTTAATGATGACCTTCTTCAATTCTGAATCCTAAGGCACGACTTCCAAAATACCCTTCATTCCTTTATCTGCATGGGTCTCGGAAGAAAAGGGCGATTTTTTATCACATCGGAATTCATATTTTCCCGGTTTGGTCGGGGTGAAGCGAATTATTCTCGGCTCCGATGACAAATCCACCCGGAAATCCATGCCGGCCTCGGGGGCATTAAGCACGAAATCATGGGGAATAAGCCCCCCCTCTTTGCGGATGCTGATCTCGACGGGAATATGGGCCTTCACTGCAACGTGGTCCGGCTTGAAAAAATATGACCCGCCTACAATTTCGAATTTCTGAATGCCGTCCGGCCCGATATTCACGACGAATTGCTTATCCGCCGCATGCAGGAAAGTAAAAGGAAGTAACAAAAACAAAATTATGAAAGCAGGACACGAAAACCTTTTCATTCTGCACCTCCTTTTCAGGATAAAATCAATGCACATGACCTGAAGGCGCCTGCTGCGGAGCGCCCGGCCCCTGTGGGGAAGCAGGGAGCGGCGGCCCCTGCATCATACCCGTCCTCATATCATCCATCATCCGGTCGAGCCTTTGCAGCTTCTGATCGAGATCTGCCAGCACCTCTTTACTTTCCCTGGCGCTTAACCCTTTGATTATTTTCTGTTCAACCTGGATAACCTCTTTCATGAGCTGCATCATGTCGCGCGTCATGATTGCCTGCCCCATCATCTGTTTCATCATGGGCGCACACATCTGCATCATGTCACCTTTCATCATCATGCCGCCTGCAGCGCCCTGCTGACTTTCTTGCCCGGGTATCTGCTGTCCTGCGGACATGTTTGCACAGGGAGTCCCTTGAGCAAAAACACCGGAACACAAAAATACCATCAATAATGTCCCCCAAAGGATCTTTTTCATTAGATATTCCTCCTTGCAATTACAGTCGATATTAGCAGGTAATCCGGGTTTTGCCAAAGATTAACAAACAAAAAAAGGCCTGCTCCTTTCGAAGCAGGCCTTCTGATTATATTATTAATTATCTGTTAATGGCCTTGTCCGGACGACTTCTCCTCTCCGAACACTTCCAGCTTTCCGGATTCTTCCATCTCATGCAGCCACTTGGCATGCTGTTTCTTGGCCCATTCCCTGGTAACCCAGCCGGTGATCATCGCCGGCAGGGAGCCGGGAGAACCGATTGTCCCCAGGTACAGGTGAACGAAGAAAAACGCAAAGAGCGTTACAAACCCGAGCGCATGAAGGGGATACATAAGCCTCACGAACCAGGTCGGGAAACTTGTCGGGAACCACATGAACAGCCCCGTTACCAGCATCAGGACGCCGCATCCCGCTACCGCCAGAAAAAAGGCCTTCTGGCCGGGATTATATTTACCGACCTCGGGCACTTTATCCACATGCCACAGGTATCCGCCGGCGCACATCATCCATTCGAGGTCTTCCGGCATTGAGAGGACCCCGGCTTCCTTCCACCACATGCGGATGGCCAGGAAAACGGAAACACCAAAAATGAGCCCCGTGAAATTATGGAAATACTTGAGGGCATGCATGCCGCCCATTATTTCGCCGATGAAATTGAAGGAGCGGAACATGAGTCCCAGCCCCGTGATGAACAGGAAAATGCACGAGAGGGCGAGCATCCAGTGAATGATCCTCTCGTATCCGTCTGTCGCTTTGATCAGTCCTTTTCTCATTGCTATTCACCCCCTTCCGCTTTGTGGGAACCAGGCTCGTCGGGGAGCTTCGGCCCGTGGAGGATATAATGGAGGAACGCCCCGCCGATAACACCGCCGCCGGCCAGGAGGGCAAGGGGTTTGAGCCAGTCTTTCCAGGCCATAACCGTGATCGGGAAAGAGGGGTTCTGTTTGAGCGCCGCATAAACTGCGGGTTTCTCCTGGAGTATGTAGACCAGGTGAGTCCCGCCGAGATACTTGTCGCCGTAAATGTTAGCCGTACCGCCGAGCTGCTTTACCCTGCCCGCCGCTATTTTGAGCATGTCTTCCTTGTCGCCGAACTTCAGGGCCCCGGTCGGGCACGCCTTTACGCAGGCCGGTTCAAGGCCGTTCTGGAGACGGCTCTCGCACATGTCGCATTTGCTTGCCTTATCAGTATAAGGGTCATGCTTCGGCACCTCAAAGGGACATGCGGAGGTGCAGTATTTACAACCAATGCATTTTTCCTTGTCCAGGCCGACGGTCCCGAACTCCTTGACGTAGTGCAGGGCCCCGGTGGGACAGGCAGTCACGCAGGCGGCATCTGTGCAATGCATGCAGGCTTCCTTGCGGAAGATCCATTTTACATTGCCCTTCTCATCTTCATAATCCTGGAACCTGATTATCATATATGTATTCGGTTGCAGGTTGGGGGGGTTCTGGTAAGTTCCCACATTCTCCGTCTGCCTGGCCTTCAAGCTGTTCCACTGCTTGCATGACAACTGGCAGCCCCTGCAGCCCGTACACTTGGAATCATCGTAAAGTTTAATTTTTTCGGGCATCTCAACTCACCCCCTTTTTCACAACATTTACCATGAAGGACTTGCTCTCCGGTATGTGGGTGTTCGGGTCTCCCGCGCTGGGAGTAAGGAGATTCGCGGAATCGCCAAATGTGAACACCTCGGGTTTTTTATCATTCGGCCCGTATTTGCGGGTCGCGGTTGTGACCCAGCCGAAATGCCAGGGCACTCCGACCATGTGGACCGTGTTTCCGTCTATGTTAAAGGGCTTAAGCCTCGGGGTAACTATGGCAATGCAGTCAACCTCTCCGCGCGCCGACTTGACAGTCACTTTCTCCCCGTTCTTTATCCCTTTCTCCTTTGCCAGTTCCGTCCCTATCTCAACGAACATGCTGGGCTGCATTTCCGCCAGCCAGGGCAGCCATCTTGTCAGGACGCCCGTCTGCCAGTGCTCGCTCACCCTGTATGTTGAACAGATGAACGGGAATTTGGGATCGCAGCTGGCCACCAGGTCGAGCTCCGTGCCCACTCCGGGCTTGTCGAAGCGCTTGATTACCGGGTTGACCTTCTGGTCGGACATCAGGTTCTTCTCCACCGGGCATTCGAGAGGCTCGTAATGCTCGGGGAAAGGACCGTCCGCCAGGCCGGGTCCGTAAAGACTGGCGACTCCGTCCGGCTTCATAATGAACGGCGGCCTTCCCGCTCCGGGATCGCCCACACCGTCCGGAACGTCTCCGGTCCAGGCTGTGCCGTTCCATACGATCACCGGGCGCTTTTTGTCCCAGGGGACTCCATTGGTGTCAACGGAGGCGCCGTTGTAAATGATCCTGCGGTTGACCGGCCAGGACCAGGTCCATTCGGGGTAGAGGCCCAGGCCTGTCGGGTCTTTCGTGCCTCTCCTTGCCGCGTTGTTTACTCCGGGATAAGAGCCGCAGTAAATCCAGCAGCCCGATGAGGTGGAACCGTCATCCTGAAGGAATGCGAACGCGGGGACCGGGTCGCCTTTCTTGAATTCCCTGAATTCGCCCTTCTTGTTCGGGACTTCCACTTTTTTGTCCTCAAGGAAGAACCCGTTGATTTCTTTTGCAATATAGTTGGCATCAAGGTGCTTGAGGTTTCCGGTAAGGTCTTTTGGCCCGTAATTCCAGGTCATCTTTGTATACGCCTCTTTAAAGGGCCCGCCTTCCTTTTCATAAAGCTCCCTGACCTTGTAATAGAGCTCAGAAATTATTTCTCCGTCTCCCAGTGCTTCTCCGGGAGGCTCAACGGCTTTGTATCTCCACTGCATCCAGCGGCCGCTGTTGGAGATGCTGCCTTCCTTTTCAACCGAGGAAGCGCAGGGGAGCATGAAAACTTCCGTTTTAATTTTGGAGGGGTCCATGCCCGGGCCTCTCCAGAAGGAGCCTGTTTCATTGTCAAACAGGTTCACATTCACCATCCAGTCCAGCTTCGTGAGCGCCTGGCGCACCTTGTTGGAATGGGCGCCGCTCGCCGCCGGGTTCATGCCCCAGGCGAAGAATCCGGTGAATTGCTCTTTGTACATGACGTCGAACAGGGTCAGCCAGGAGTAATTCGCCCCGTCGTCTATCTTGGGGAAATAAGAATACGCCTCTTCGAGCGGGACATTGGGGCCGTAAACCGCCCGCAGATAGCTGGCCACGTACTTCGGCTTGTTTTTCCACCAGTTGAGACTGTTCTTCTCTTTCGTTTGCGGAGTCTGCTTCTCGTTATAGACTTTCAACGAGGTCAGGGAAGCCGCAGGAGTCGCCAGGTAGCCCGGCAGGATGTGGAACAGGAGGCCGTAGTCAGTGGAGCCCTGGACGTTTGATTCGCCCCTGAGCGCCTGAACGCCGCCGCCCGCGATTCCCATATTGCCGAGGAGTTCCTGGACGATGCACATCGCGCGGATATTCTGGACTCCTACGGTATGCTGGGTCCAGCCCATCGCGTAAAGGATATTGCCCGCCTTTCCCGGGACACCGGTCTTGGCGTATGTTTTGTAAACCTCGATCAGTTTCTCCGTCGGGGTCCCCGTTATGCGCATTACCAGCTCCGGAGTATAACGTGAGTAATGCTTCATCAGGAGCTGGAAAACACAATTGGGGTCTTTAAGCGTCTTGTCTTTCTTGATGACACCCGCGCCGTCTGTCTGATAAGACCAGGTCGCCTTGTCGTATTTTGATCCCTCAAGGCCTGAGAATACGCCCTTGTTGTCTCCCGGGAGCTTGAAAGCGGGGTTTACCAGGAATGAAGCGTTCGTATAATTCAGGACGTATTCCTCATGGTAAAGCTTGTTGTCGAGTATATATTTGATCATGCCGCCCAGGAAAGCAATGTCAGTGCCTGAGCGAAGCGGTGCATAAACGTGCGATTTTGCAGCTGATTGAGTGAACCTCGGGTCAACCGTGACCAGTGTGGCCCCGTTTTCAACTGCTTTTGTTATCCATTTGAAGGAAATAGGATGGTTGGATGCGGGGTTGCATCCCATGATTAAAATTACATCACTGTTCCGAAAATCTATCCAGTGATTGGTCATCGCGCCGCGTCCGAACGACTCTGCCAGAGCCGCTACAGTTGCGCTGTGTCAGATACGGGCTTGGTGTTCGATATACACCAGGCCCAACCCCCTCAGGAATTTTTGATAAATATAGCATTCTTCATTATCCATGGCGGCGCTGCCGCATGAAGCGATACCCTCCGTGCGGTTGACAACCTCGCCCTTGGCGTTTTTAAATTTAAAGCTCTTGTCCCTGCTGGTTTTAATATTTCTGGCAATCTTGTCCAGAGCCCATTCCCAGGTAACCTCCTGCCATTCCGCGGCGTTTGGGGCGCGGTACAATGGCTTGGTAAGGCGGGCAGGGTTGACCGCCATCTGGTAAATGGAGCCGCCTTTGCTGCACAAAGCTCCCCTGTTGATCGGGTGATCGGGATCTCCCTCGGTATTGACTACTTTGCCGTTGCGGGTAGAGACAATGATTCCGCATCCGACCGAGCAGTAGGGGCAGACCGTCGTGGTCTCTTTGGTGTATTTGATCTTAAACGGCTGGGCCTTGGCCGTGTCGGGGGTAAGGCCGATGCCTATCCCGCTTGCCGCCAGCGCCGCGCCGGAGATCTTGAAGAAACCTCTTCTGCTGACATCCATACACGTCTCCTTTCAAAATATGTAGATCAAAGAGCTTCCCGGGGTTTCTCCTTTCCGAACACGGGAGGCGGGGACGTTTCCATGCCCCACCCAATGTCCGCCGGTTCATAGATGTATCCTTAGAACAGACGGATCGGAGACGTTAGGAAGATACTGATAAAAGAAAGATCACTCTTCTCGCGAATGTGCATTTTTATTTTCATTTCATATACATGTCAAGGAGTTTTTCCTGGTAAGTATATGAAATTACTGAGGTTATGTCATATTTGACATAACCTCTGAAGATTGTTTTTGGCGGGAATAATGCCCGTACAGCGGGGTTTTTAATTCGATGTCCGGGAAGAGGCGGTTATTTGAGTTTTTTCAGTTCCTCAACCAGATTCTCCAGGGGCGGCCTCTTGTTGATGTCGTGCACGTCTATATAACGGATGACTCCCCTTTTATCGATCACGAACAGCGCTCTTTCGGAAGCGCAGTCCGACCTGAGCACTCCGTAAGCGGAGGCAACCCTGCCGTGGGGACAGAAATCCGAAAGGACGGGAAACCAGAGTTTCCCCATCTGGTTCGTCCACGCGAACAGGGTGGGGATGTTGTCCACGGTTATCCCGAGCAGGACGGCATCATGGCTGTCGAACATGTCTTTGATTATATTGTACCCGGGCCACTGGTCCGAGCAGACCGGGGTCCAGGCGGCGGGTACAAAAGAGAGGACGACGTTTTTCTTGCCGCGGAAATCCTTCAGCGAAACCTTTTCACCTTTAATAGAGGGCAGGGTGAAATCAGGGGCCATGTCCCCGACCTTCACCTTCAGCACGCTGTCGCGCGGTTTGAGCTGGCCCGGGTTGTAAATGTCTTCATGGAACGCCTCCGAACGGGCGAAGGCCGTCCCGGCAAAGAAAATCATCATCAGGGTTAAAGCGAGTATCCTCTTCATTTTCCCTCCTTCAGGGCCGGCCTGAGCACTGTATCAAGGAACTGGTCGGGGCTGTCATAAGCTCCCAGCTGGGTTGAAACAACCTTCTCCTTTCCTCCCGGCTGCAGCTTGACGACAATGAAGAAAGGCGTCCGGGGCTGTCCCAGGAGGTCGTGGACCTCGTATTCCTTGTCGGGGAACAGGGGGAAAGGCACCTTGTACCTTTGCCTGTACGTGTCGACTTCCAGCTGCGAATTTCCGGCGCCGATCCCGATTATTTTAATGCGGCCTTTCAGGGCGGGATCGCTTTCAATTTTGTTATAAAGCTGGTTCATGTTGGGCGCCTCTTTCTGGCAGTACGGGCAGTACATGCTGTAGACCTCTATTACCACCAGGCTGGATTTGATATTGGAAATCCTGAAAGGGCCTGATCCGACTCCCAGGTAACCCCTTTCCGCACTGTTTTTCGTACTGAGCGTAAAGTCGGGCAGGGTCCCCCCCTTCACAGGCGGTTGGGCTGCAAACGCAGAAACTGAAAGTGCAGCCAGGAAAAACGCGAGCAAAAAAATATTTTTTTTCATCCCGTCCTCCTTTTTTTAAATAATCACGTAAGAAGTATAGGAACCTCTCAAAATCCAGTCAAGGTAATATACAGGCCGTCTTTTGGATTGCATATCCCGGAGTTTTTCAGATAAAACTTAAACTGCAAAGGAGACTTATATGCTTTCCGGTTCTATTGCGGAGAGGATCTGCTATTTTGCTTTACAAGCGGCCCAATCGGAAACCGTCCGGGAAGTCAGGATCGGTTTGTGCTATCTCGCTGTCAGGACGGAAAGCGGCGCAATGGGAATCGCGGCCGTGATGCCAAATGTTACAGGACATGATTGCCGGGCGCTTGCACAATCCGGATTTGCCGGCAGAGAATTATCGGACCTGATTGTTTTGCTTGGCAGGGGGGCCAATCCGCTGGAACGGGCACTCGGCCTGGCCTGCGCCAATGCCGTCCTGAACAGGAATTTCGAGTTGTCCGAGCAGGACGCTATCGAGCTGATGCATATCAGGGCGGAAGACCGTGTCTGCATGGTCGGGCGCTTCCCCCCGCTTGTGGCCCGGGTGGAACGGACCGGGGCGTCGCTTTCGATCCTCGAAAAAGAGTCGTCCCGGGGCGGCATACTGGACCCGGCAGAGCAGCAGATATGCCTCAAGGATTGCAGCGTCGCCATAATTACCGCGACCACAATCCTGAACGGCACAATCGAAAGCGTGCTGGAACATCTCGGCGAGGCGAGGCACGTTGCGGTACTCGGACCCTCTACGCCGCTGTGCCCGGAAGCTTTCCGGGACACCCGGGTGAACCACCTCGGAGGCTCCATTGTGAAAGACCCCGATCAGGTCATGCGGATTGTTTCGGAGGCGGGGGGCACTCCGGCAATGCGGCCTTATCTGAAATTTATCAACCTGCTTCTTGCTCCCGGAGAAACCCGATGATACCGATCCTGTCAATAGTGGGCCGCTCGAATACCGGCAAGACGACATTAATAGAAGGGCTCATCCCCGAACTGAAGAAAAGGGGGTACCGGGTTGCCACGATCAAGCACAACCTCCACGGCTTTGATGTGGACAAGCCGGGAAAGGACAGCTGGCGGCATCGTGCAGCCGGCGCGCGGACCGTAGTGCTGTCTTCGCCCGGTCTGATAACAGTCTTTGAAGAGCCTGACAGGGAGTACGGCATTGCCGAGCTGAGCGAGAGATACATAAAGGATGCGGACATAATTTTAACCGAGGGGTATAAAGGCAATCCCTTCCCCAAGATTGAAGTGTTCCGCAGCGAGCTCAAGCAGGAACTGCTCTGCAAGCCCGGCGACGGCCTGATCGCGCTTGCCGGTGACAGGCCGGTCGATTACGGCGTCCCGTACCTGGATTTGAATGATTACAGCTCGATTGCGGATATAATCGAGGAAGCCTTCTTAAAGAAATGAAAGCCCATGACACCTGACCTGAGCCAGGTTGATTTTTATAAAGTCTTGTTCTGGGTGATAATCGTTCTGGTCGCCGGGTTCATCGGGCAGTTCGGAAAATCTTTCGCGAAATACATCATGGTCCGCTTCGGAAAGAAACCCCCTCGCGCGGCCGGACCCGAACAGCCACCCGAACAGGTGAACCAGGGAGGAGACGGGAAAAAACAGGAACCGGCAGCGGCCCCTTCCGCCGGGCCGGCAATATCGAAGGAGGAAAGCAAAATGCGGAAAAAGGAACTCAAAGCCGAGCTCAAGAGAAAGAAAAAGGAAAGCAAGTAAAGAGACAAACTATCATGATCCAAACGTCCTGCCTTCCAACTCCTGCGAAATAATCACCATCTTCCCCATATGCCTGTCGTCCCGCTCCATTCTGTCTACAGTCTTCACCAGGACCCGGGGGGGCTTTATGTTCAACCCCATAAGCATATTCCTTATCCCCGCCGTGACATTGTCGCTTGCGGCCGCATTCCAACCGCCTTTGGGAACGACCAGAATGATGATGCTCTCATCGCCCAGGACGACCTGGTACTCTTCAATATTCGTTAAAGGCGCCAGGACAGAATGAAAATTAAGGGGGTGCACGGGGGCAGGCTCGCCGGAGGTCCCCTCCAGGTAAAAGATATCGTCATTGCGGCCGATAATGGCGCTGATGAGGCGAAAAGGCCGGCCGCAGCTGCAGGGTTCCGGGTCGATGCAGATCCTGTCCGATATTTCATAACGGATAAGGGGCTCCCGGAACTGGAAGAGATTGGTCAACAGTATTTTCCGCCCCGGTACGCCGTCGGGGACAGGGCGGTTTTCGTCATCGACGACCTCGACAATGCATAAGTCGTCAAAAAGGTGAATGCCCCGGTGGTGGTCGCACTCAACGGACAGCAAGCCTTCGGTTGCGCTATAGGACTGGAACGGCCTGATGCCCCAGGCCCGGCGAATAACACTCCTCATCGCCTCCGTGACCAGTTCCCCTCCGGTAAGCAGGTATTCGGGCTTGATTTTGAGCTTCCCCTCGAGCTGCTCTTCGGCAAGGAGGGTGGCGATTGACGGATACGCATGGATATACTGCGGCTGAAATCCGTTCATGTCTGCAACAAGCTGCTCAAGGGGAGATGTCACGAGCAGGCGTTGGACTTTGTGGAGGCCGAAATCCATGCCCAGGGCCCGCCTGTAGCTCAGGTTCAGCGGGCTTGAGCTGCCGATGGAACCGATGCGCATCCGCCTGTACGGCGAAACACCCATAAAGGTGCCGGCCCGCATCACTGCCGCTAAAATCGTGCTCCAGGCCAGGCGGTTATAAATGAAGACCCCTTTCAGGCCGCTGCTGCCGGCTGTCGTAAGGACCCTGTACCTGCCCCGGTAATACTGGTCGGCATTGAGCTGGTCCATGTGGCTGTAAACTGATGAAAGCGTAACCTTGCGGTCCGTGACAAACCGGTCGAAGTTATCCATTACCGATTTTTTCGTCAGTATGGGGAGGCTCTTAATGTCTATTTGGCTGCCATTCAGGTCCAGCCCTTTATAAAATTCCTTGTAAAAGGGCGATCTATCCACGGCATGCCGGACCAGGGCGTCGAGTTTCCTTTGCTGGTAAGCCAACAACTGCTCCCGGCTCCAACTCTCACGGGCCCTCATGTCCCGCCATACAGCGTAAGCGTTCAGGGCCTCCTTTATTTTTCTTATCCGGTATAAAATGTCCATCTTCGTTCGGCCGTAATTCTTAAAGTCTCACCATGAAACAGGCCGGCTATTTTTCGGGAAGGGACTTCTTCTCTATCCCGCAGAATTCCGCCAGTTCCTGGTACCGCTTGGGGAACTCCGGCTCCATCCTTAACCCGAAGAACGGGGTCGGCATCCTCGATACCCCCCGCTTGTGAGTCACCTCAACCCCTTCAATGACGTTTTCCAATTGCCCGCGCGGAATGGAAAAGACCAGTTCGTCATCAGCGGTCATGGCAAAGAGCCTTTCGCCCTGTGCCGGGATAATCACGTTGCATTTTCCGCTGAGATAAGGATTGATGAATTCCTGGGCACAGGCGCACCTTCCCGAAAAACGGGATTCAATGGCTCCGCCTTCCTTATATAAAGCGCCCTGCACAAGCCTGACGACCTGGGCGGGGCTGCCGTACACGAGCACCAGGTCGGGCTCAAAATCGGACCTGCTCAAGGGCGCGACAAGAATGCTCCCGATCGAGCCGACAGGCGCCTTCGGCTGCATGGCCTGTGTTTTCTGCGCCGCTTCGAGGGAGCAGGTGAAGTCCGGATATATTATTTCTCCCCTCGTTACGAAATCCGGGTCGTCGCAGAACCCGAAAATCGGTATCGACAGCGGGCAGGCCATGTCCTCATGGACAAAACCGAGGTTCCACCCGTACCTGCGGGCCATGTTCACGCCCTGGCAGATGTTTATCCGGTGTCCCAGGAGGGCGGTCGGACGGCGAAAGCCTTCCGGGATGTCTTTTCCGGAGGAAATCCTGATTGCTACTGGAAATGTAAGGGGACGGATATACTGCTCTATTTTCTTATTGAGTTCCTGGTTGGTCATATCTGCCTCCTCTATTTTTAGTCCGATCAGCATAATAACTCTAATTCACAAATGTGCCAGTTTTTTATTCATTTGGCCTGTTTCCTCCTGTAATTGTCCTTGCAAACCCTCTTATTATGCTTAACTTATAAGGAAAACGGACAAATTATGGATAAAGAGAATATCTTCAAGGACAGCTTCAAGAGCGCCAGGGATCCAGTCTGCGGGATGTCGGTGAAAATGACACCCGGCGCGCCGCATTACGATTACCACGGGAAAACGTATTATTTCTGCTGTCAGAGGTGCCTGGAACGCTTCCGGGAGGACCCCGAGAAATACCTTGCTAAAGATAAACCGGCTGTCAAAACGGCCAAAGACCCTGTCTGCGGGATGGACGTGGAGATTACGCCGGACGCCCTGAGATACGAATACAAGGGCACGATATATTATTTCTGTAACCCTCGCTGCCTCGAACGCTTCCGGAAGGAACCGGATAAGTACCTGGAAAAGAAACCCGAGCCGAAGGCCACCGGGAAAGATGAACGCATCTATACCTGCCCGATGCATCCCGAAGTGCAGAAGACCGGTCCGGGCTCCTGCCCCGAATGCGGTATGGCCCTGGAGCCAATGCTTCCGGCCGGACCGCAGATCAGGACAGAGTGGACCTGTCCCATGCACCCGGAGATAATCCGGGACGAGCCGGGGAGCTGCCCGATATGCGGCATGGCCCTTGAGCCGCGCACCATTATGCTCGAAGAGGAGAACCCCGAGCTTGTGGACATGACGCGCCGGTTCCGGATTTCGGCGATTCTGTCGATCCCCCTTGTCCTGGTCGCGATGAGGGACCTTATCCCGGGCCTGCACCTGGAGAATTTCATTTCGGTAAAAACCCTGAAATGGGCCGAGCTCGTCCTGGCCACTCCTGTCGTCCTCTGGGGCGGATGGCCGCTTCTGGCGAGGGGCTGGGAATCCATCCTGAACCGCAGCCTTAATATGTTCACCCTGATCGGCATCGGGGTAAGCGTTTCTTATCTCTACAGTGTCATCTCGGTCTTCTTCCCTTTCCTTTTCCCTCCCTCTTTCCGCGGAATGGACGGGGAAGTCGGAACGTATTTCGAGGCAGCTGCCGTCATTACCACGCTGGTCCTCTTCGGCCAGGTCCTTGAATTGCGGGCCAGGGGGCGGGCGGGGGCGGCAATCAGGGCCCTCCTGGGTCTGGCCCCCAATACTGCCCGGCGCATAAACCAGGACGGCACGGAAAACGATATCCCCCTTTCTGATGTCACCCATGGCGATAAATTAAGGATCAGGCCCGGAGAAAAGATCCCCGTGGACGGGACAGTGATCGAAGGTTCCAGTTCGGTGGACGAATCCATGGTGACAGGCGAACCGATTCCGGCAGCCAAAGCACCAGGCGACAAGGTTATCGGGGCGACGGTCAACGGGACGGGTTCCATCGTGATGCGGGCCGAAAAAATCGGCTCCGAAACGCTGCTGGCGCGCATCGTCCAGATGGTTGCCGAAGCCCAGAGGAGTCGCGCGCCCATCCAGCGCATGGTGGACATTGTCGCCGCGTATTTCGTGCAAGGGGTCCTTGCGGCTGCAGTGATTACATTTATTGCCTGGGCCCTTCTGGGACCGGAGCCCCGGATGGCGTACGCGATTATCAATGCTGTTGCAGTCCTTATAATTGCCTGCCCTTGCGCCTTGGGCCTTGCAACTCCCATGTCAATAATGGTCGCCGCGGGGAAAGGCGCGACGGCGGGAGTCCTTTTCAAAAACGCCGAAGCGATAGAAATAATGCAGAAGGTCGACACGCTCGTAATCGACAAGACCGGCACACTGACGGTGGGAAAGCCCAGGCTGACCGATATCGTGCCTTTACAGGGATTTGATGAGCAGTCTGTTCTCTTTTACGCTGCGAGCCTGGAGCTGGGGAGCGAGCACCCCCTTGCATCAGCCATTGCGGGCGGAGCAGCGGAAAAGGACATAATGCCGGCAGAAACCGAATCTTTCCAGTCCATCACCGGAAAAGGGGTGGCAGGCAAAGTCGAGGGGCGCCCGGCAGCCCTCGGCAATAAATCCCTGCTGGATTCGCTCGGGATGGATTTCGGGGCAGCGGCGGTAAAAGCCGAGGAAATGCGGCAGCAGGGCAGAACGGTCATGTTTCTCGCTGTCGACGGCAGGCCCGCCGGCCTCCTCGGCGTATCCGACCCCATAAAGGAATCCACCCCTGACGCCATCCGGCAGCTCCATGAGGAGGGTGTGAAGGTCGTCATGATCACGGGCGACAGTTCGACGACAGCCAGGTCCGTGGCGGCGAGACTCGGCATCGACGACTTCACGGCGGAAGTGCTCCCCGACCGGAAAGCCGAAGAGGTAAAACGATTGCAGGCCGAGGGCCGCACCGTGGCCATGGCGGGGGATGGAATAAACGATGCGCCGGCGCTCGCCCAGGCCCACGTCGGAATCGCGATGGGAACGGGCACGGACGTCGCGATGGCAAGCGCGGGCGTGACCCTGGTCAAAGGGGACCTCGTCGGTATTGTACGGTCCATAAAGCTTTCCCGGGCCACCATGCGCAACATCAGGCAGAACCTCTTCTTTGCGTTCGTGTACAATGCGCTCGGCATCCCGGTTGCCGCGGGAATACTTTATCCCTTTACGGGTCTGCTGCTCAGCCCGATGATCGCCGCGGCGGCAATGAGCTTCAGTTCCGTTTCGGTCATCGCCAACGCGCTCAGGCTCAGGGGAGCCAAGCTCTAAGCGGGCGGGAAAATCTCGTTTTGACAGAAGGCAAATTATTTTTTATATTGCCGCCCCATGTCGTTCAGTATCTTCGAAATAATTATGCTTGTCTGCTTCGGGGCCGCCTGGCCTTTTTCGATTTATCGCTCTTATAAATCGAAATCCAATGCCGGGAAGAGCGTGGCCTTTCTTTATGTCGTCCTGACAGGTTACGTCGCCGGCGTATTTCACAAGATTTTCTATAATTTCGATTATGTCATTTACCTCTATGCGCTCAACGGAGCCCTGGTGCTCACGGACGTCCTGCTTTATTACAGGAACGCACGGCTTGGCAGATAAGTATTGAGGGTTTTTTTGTCTAAAAACCCCTCAATATGACTATATTGCCGAGAGAGTCTCCTGCGGCTACGATTACCCGTTTTTTTCAGAAACAATATTCAAAAATTTTTGCTGTTTCGAAAGGCAAGGGCCATGACGGTATTGTGGAGGAAGTTTCTGGAGAGATTTTTTACGCGGGTCTGGTTCCCGAAATTCAAGAGAAAAAAAGACAGGATATCGGAAGAACTGCTTGAAACGACAATAGAGGAGGAAAGGCATAAAACAAAAGCCCCCGCCCGCAAGGGCCAGGGGCTCACTTTTTAAAGCGGCATTCTGTTCAGGGGACTTCATTGCCGATGATGCAGGCGATAGTCTCTCTTTTAATCTCGTCCAGTTCCTTGATCCCTGGTTTATTGGTTTTGCTCCTTAACTTGGCCATTCTTATCACCTCCCTGTTTTATTTTCAGCCCGCCTTGTCTTGAGGAGGGAGCCGATGGCGGGGTTTTGAAGCCCCGCCACAGGTGAAAAAGGATTGCCCTCCGTAATCTATCGGAGAGCTCCGACCGAGGACCTACTGAAATCGGCTCTCTATATAGAAAAAAGACTTTAACGAGCGCGGCTCGTAGGATCGTTCCAGATCCTGTCTTTCTTCAGTCCTAAAATTTCATCCATCTTGGGATTGAATTCTGTTCTGTGTCCGATTCTCGCTTTCAGCATTTTGGCTCCTCCTGCGGGCCTTTTCTTTTTTCGAGTACAATCTATTGCAGGCTGCTTCAGGAGAAAATCGGCGAGCGTCCGAATTGCGGTTAAGACGGAAAGTTTATCCTTTTAGGACTGGATTTGTCCCCGGCATCGGTGTTTCTCCTATGAGCCGGGAATAATATTAAAAAGAAAGGGCGACCGGCCGGCCGCCCCTGCAAAAGAACAAAAATCAGCCAACGAGCTTATTCTGGATAGCGTAGAGGGTGATTTCCGCGTTGTTTTTCAGCTTCATCTTTTCCAGGATGTGGGTCCTGTATGTGCTGATTGTCTTGACGCTGAGGAATAACTCCTCACCTATCTCCTTGACAGTTTTACCCGAAGCAATCATCAGCATTACCTGGTACTCCCGGTCGGAGAGGTTTTCATGGGGCGGCTTCAATGTATCGGCATCAAAATAATATGTGAGCTTTTCCGCCATGGAGGAGCTGATGTACCTGCCGCCCTGGGAGATCTTCCGGATAGCGGATATCAGCTCGGTCGGAGCGCTCGCCTTGGTAAGGTAACCCGAAGCGCCCGCCCTGAACGCCCTGACGGCATACTGCTCTTCGGGATAGATGCTGAGGATCATGACCGGCAGTTTGGGTTTTTCCTCTTTCAGGTCCTTGAGTATCTCCAGCCCATTGCGCCCGGGCATCGAGATGTCCAGGAGGATGAGGTCATAATCCTTCTTCCGGACAAGGTTAAGCACCTCCTGCCCGTTGCCGGCCTCATCGGAAACAACCAAGTCGGGCATGTCCATGAGAATCTTCTTGTAACCCTCCCTGACTATCGGGTGATCATCCGCAATCAGGATTCTGACTTTTTTCATACAACTGCTCCTTTCGCCAGCGGCATCCGGACCTTGATCAACGTCCCCTTACCTTCCTTGCCGGTTATCTTAACCTCTCCTCCCCAGTGCAACGCCCGTTCCTGTATGCCGAGCAGGCCGAACGAGTTGGGCTTGGTCAGCTGCTCCTGCGTAATGCCTTTTCCATTGTCTCTGACACTCAGTTCAATATGATCATCTTTTGCTTTCATATCAATCTTCACACGCGTGGCTTCCGCGTGGCGCTGCACGTTCGTAAGGGTCTCCTGGCAGATGCGGAAGATTGCGGTGGAAAGGTCCGGGTCGACCACCATGTCCTCAGGGTCGATTGACACCTTGCAGGCGATGCCGGTCCGTTTCTGGAATTCATCCGAAAGCCAGCTGACGGCGACTGCAAGCCCCAGGTGGTCCAGCATGCCGGGCCGCAGGTCCATGTAAATCCGCTTGCACGTCTTCATTGTCATATCGATGAGATTCGACAATGAAGCGGTCTTCTCCCGAAGCGATTTCTGCTCTTCCGGGATGTCCCTGTTCAGGAGAATCACATCTGTGTTGAGCGCGGTGAGGAGTTGTCCCAGCTCATCGTGGAGCTCCCGGGCAATCCTGGTCCTTTCCTGCTCCCGGGCGGATTCAAGGTGGGCCGAGAGGTTGCGCAACTGCTCCCGGGACCGCTGCAGCTCGTTCTTGGCCTTGTTGCGCTCCGTGATGTCCTGGTAGGTGATGACTATCCCGCGCTCCTTCAGTTTTTCCCCGATTCGCGAGGCGTTGATCATGACTTCGATATTGCTGCCATCCTTGCGCCTGCAGACAAATTCCGTGCTGAAGGTGCGCTGTTTCTCGAGCGTCGAGTAAAGCTGCTTTGCTATCTCGTCATACTCCCGGTCTGAAGGGTAGAAGAGCCGAGTGCTCCTGCCGATAAGGTCTTCGGCTTTCCATCCGAAGACAGCCTGGACTCCGTCGTTGGCGAAAATGATTGTCCTGTCCCTGAGCCCGATTACCGCGTGCGGTATTGCTTCGAGAATGGAGGCCTCAAGCTCTTCAAGTTCCGCAAGCTTGTTGCGGGCTTCGAACTGCTCCGTGATGTCCATCGAATTGCCGAGGACCGCCCGCGCTCCCCGGTAGGGGATGAAGGTGACCGTCTCCATTATCCAGCGGATGCGGCCGTCCTTGGTGATTATCCGGAACTCGTAGGGCGCCATGCGCTTGCCTTTCAGCATGGCCATAGCGTTTTTTCGCACCATCTTCAGATCATCAGGATGGACGAGGCCCATGGAATTCGTCCCGGCAAGCTCCTGGGAGCTGTAGCCCGCATACCGGGCGGCATTGTGGTTAACGAACTGGAAGACGTCGTTCTGAACCACGTAAACGCCGGCCTGCGAACTGTCCGCCATCATCTTGTAAGCTTCTTCGGCGCGCTGGCGGTCTGTGATGTCCTCGTAAGTGATGACTATGTTCTTGTCCTGCAGGCTTTCCCCGATACGGGACGCGCTGATCATGCAGTTTATTTCGGTCCCGTCCTTGCGGCTGCATGTGAATTCGGCGCTGAAAGTGCGCTGGCGCTCAAGCGTGGAATAGAGCATCTTTGCTATTTCCTCGAAGCCCTCCTCCGTCGGGTACAGCACACGCGTGCTCTTGCCGATGAGGTCCCTTGCTTTCCAGCCGAAGACCGCCTGGACGCCGTCGTTGGCAAAGATTATGCGCCTGTTCCGAAGCCCTATTACGGCATGAGGTATGGCTTCGAGTATAGAAGCTTCGAGCGCCTCGAGTTCCGCAAGCTTGTTGCGGGACTTGATTTGCTGGGTTATGTCCATTGAATTGCCGAGGACCGCCCTCCTGCCCCGGAAATGAATGGGGGTGACTGTTTCCGTCAGCCATCTGATGTCACCGTTTTTCGCCACGGTGCGAAACTCGTAAGGGGATGTCCGTTTCCCTTTGAGCATCCTGATCGCGTTTTCCCGCACCTTGAGCCGGTCCTCGGGGTGGACAATGCTCATCGATTCCATACCGATCAGCTCGTCCCGGTTATAGCCCCAGTACCTGGCGGCGTGGTGGTTGACGAACTGAAACTTCGCGTCCTGCAAAACGTAAATTCCCGCCTTCGAACTGCTCTCGAGATATTTGTAAAGGCCCTCTTCGAAGAGGCTGTCTGTTTCTGATTTCTTGAGTTCCTGGATCTGGCCCCTCAGTTCGGCCAGTTCATTGATCAGCTCTATTTTGGATTTTCTTTTGTCCACTTGTTTTCTCCAATATTTTCAGGGAGATGAATATATTTAACTCAATGCCGTGTCAATTGAAATCCTCCGGAGTACAAAGGATTTTTTTCTGCTGCATTCCGGCAATCCCGCCCGCCGTGCCGCGGCTTTCAAGATTTTATAGAAATCCCTGAGAAAAACAATAGGACAAACACCGATCAGGGCTTTATTGCCCCTCCTAAGAAATTTATTTCTTTATTGAACTATTTTTTCGGAAGAACTCCGATTGTCCAGGCAGGGCGCGAAGTATATTTTAATCGCGAAAAAAGAACCGACACTCCCCAAGGGGAGGTAAGAAGGATGAAAAAGGACATCAGAAACAAAAAAGGGTCAAGAGAAAGGGCGCGCAAGGTCGGAGGACTCTGGGTAGACCCCACCTGCTATCCTTTCAGGCCGTAAAACGAAATCTTTAAGAAAGGGGATCCGAAATGAAAAAGACCGAGAAGACCAAAGAGACCAAAGAGAAATACGAGTGGATAAAGCTGGCTGATTTCGACCCGATGGCAACCCCGATTGAATAGATGATTTCAGATTCATGAAGGAGGATTTAAAATGAAAAAGACCGAAAAGACCCAAAAAACAGCTAAAGCGAAATATACCTGGGTGAAATGGGTTGACCCGATGGCAACACCGTTCGAGTAATAACCTTTTATGTAGATTCACCGTGCAGCAATGCACTGCGGGAATAAAGTTCCTGCGCCATACCTCCCTCAAAATAACACGGACACCGCCAAGTCCGTGTTATTTTTTTTGGCCGCTTGAATTCCCTCATTGAGGCGCCGGTCATTTCCGGAAGTGGTCGTAACCGCGGTCGGGGATCGGTTTGATCGCGCCGTCCGGCATCTGCAGTTTTATGCCGTACCCTTCAACAATTCTCCCGATGGGAAAGTACCGGCACCCCTTGGAGAGCAGCGCTTCCTTCAGGATTACAGCCTTCTCAGCCGGATGGGTGCCCAGCAATACATAGTCCTCGCCCACGTGCAGCGCCAGCCTCTCGGGGTCTTCCTGGAATTGAGCGCAATACTTCCGGAACGTTTCCGTTACAGGGATATCGCTCCAATCCAGGACCGCGCCGGCCCCGGATTGCCGGCAGATATGGCCCAGGTCCGAAGCAATGCCGTCGGACACGTCAATCAGCGAGTGTGCCGCCTTCAGGCCGGAAATAATCCGGCCCTCTTTCACCTGGGGGCGCGGGTCGTAATGCGCATCCAGCAGTTCCTGTTTCCCCGCGAACTCCCTTTTCGTAAGCACGATATCGAGCCCCGCCGCAGACGAGCCGACATGACCGGTCAGGAAAACGATATCCCCCGGCCTGGCGCCGTCGCGATAAAGCACCTCGTCCTCGGCGGCCCAGCCGGTGAGCGCGATATTGATTGCCAGGTGCTGCGGCGATGAAGTGGTGTCCCCGCCGAGTATGTTGACCATGAACTCCCCGCACATCGACCTCATGCCTTCATAGAATTTATCGAGGTAATCGACTTCGACCGTCTCCGGGATGGCCAGCGATATGACCGCTTCCCCGGGCACTCCGCCCATCGCGGCGATATCGGAAATATTCACCGCCAGCGATTTCCTGCCCAGCGTGAATGCGGGAATCGCGTCCCGGATGAAATGAATGTTTTCGACCAGCATATCGGTGGTGAGCAGGTTTACTTTTTTTTCGGGGGTCCTGAAGACACAGCAATCGTCGTCAATGGCCTTGATGACCCCTCCCGGGCGCACGACGCATCCCTGCTTGACGCGGTCAATGAACCTGAACTCCCCCAGTTCTTTTATTTTCATTCGGTTTTAAATCTCCTCGATGCCGTAAGCTTCCACGAAATCCCCGTATTCCATTTCGCGGGCGATGGTCACGGCCTCGGGAAGGCTGCTCAAAAGGTCCTGCGCGGAGATCCCGTCCTCGCCGGTTTCCTGCGCGGCGACGTCGCCGGCCAGGCCGTGCACAAACACCCCCATGCGCGCCGCCTCGGGAACGGGAAGGCCCAGCCCGTGCATGGCCGCGATAATGCCGTTGAGGACGTCTCCCGTCCCGGCCTTCGCCATCCCTGCATTGCCGCTCATGTTCATGAAAACGCTGCCGTCGGGGTACCCGATAAGGGAATGCGCGCCCTTCAGGACGATCACCGCGTTGAGCTGCCTCGCCGTGCATTGCAGGACCTCGACCTGCTTTTTTCCAATTTCAGCGACGCTGAGCCCCGCAAGCCGCGCCATCTCGCCCATGTGGGGAGTGATGATTGTCCGGTCTTTCCTGCCGCGCAGCAGTTCGGTCTTCGCGCTCACCGCAGTTATGCCGTCGCCGTCAATAAGCACCGGGACAGCGATTTCCGCGATCAGCTCGCGCGCCAGGCGCTGGGCCTCTTCGTCGAGAGACAGCCCCGGCCCGATGACCACCAAGTCCATCCTGTTTGCCAGGGACAGCAGTTCGTTTTTATTCGAGTAAGCCAGGGAACCCTTGCCGGTCTCTTTCTGCGGGTGGAGCACTATCTCGCTGCCCTTGGCCGCAATCAGCGGGGCGACAGACGCGGGGGCGGCAAGGCGGGAATATCCGCCTCCCGCTTTCAGGAAAGAATAAGAGGAAAAGTAGGGCGCGCCGATGTATCCGGCAGCCCCGGCTATGAAGAGCACTTCGCCGAATGTTTTCTTGTATCCGTCCGGCTTCCGCTCGGGAATGGCAACGGGGACATTGATTTCCACTTTCAGTTCCGAGTTGCCGTAAAGGGATGGCGGGAAAGAGATATGCGATAAGCTCAGGTTGCCGCAATTGGCAAATCCCGGGTAGAGGATGTTCCCGGTCTTCGGAAGCCCGAACGTCACGGTGAAGTCGGCCCGCACCGCCTTCCCCATCGCCTCACCGGTATCGCCGTTTATCCCCGACGGGATATCGAGACTGAAGACGGCCTTCCCCGAAGAGTTGATCAGGTCGATCACCCGGCCGATGTACCCTTCTATTTCCCTCGTCAGCCCGGTCCCGAAAATCGCGTCGACAATTGCATCGCATCCGTCGATTGCTTCCCGGAGGCCGTCGGCTGAATTTATCGATTTCATTTCCATTGCGAGAAGGGACGCCATTTTATAATTGACCTTTGCAGCTCCGGAGTATTTTTTCGGATCGCCGAGGATGAAGACTTTTACCCGGCCTCCCATGGAGTGGAGTTTGCGGGCCGCGACGAACCCGTCCCCGCCGTTATTGCCCATGCCGCAGAAGATTATGAACCTTTTTCCCCGGACGCCGAACTCCCGCGATATCACCGTGCATGCCGCCATTCCGGCGTTTTCCATCAGGAGCTGTTCGGAAATGCCGAACTGCTCGACAGCCTCCCGGTCCATGGTCCTCATTTCAATTACGCTGGCTATTTTCATTGCCCGGCTCCGTTCAGGATGAATTTTTTGTTTCTTCAGCAACAGGGGCGTATGGCCATACGCCCCTGCAAAAGCTCGATGTCGTGTTATGAATTTAAACAGCGCTCGCAGTCCGCGGTTCAACCATGTCTGCAACCAGGCCCTGTTTCCTCAGGAAATATTCAAAGGACCTGTTCTTTCTCCGGGCCGTCTCCAGAGAATAGACCTTGAGGACCTCCATCATGAAATCAATCCGTGAGTCATACTTTGCCGGGACCATGTCGTTGAACTGCTCCTTCGTCATCCTGTCCGTCCCGGCCATAGCGGCCAAGACCGGCATGCCGAATTTTGCAATCCCCTGCTCATCGAGCCCCGCGGCGTACCAGCTTTCGATCTCTTCGATCACTATCCTGGTCCGCCCCTGATCCAGCCCCTTGATGTGCTGGTTAAGCCATTCCTTCTTGGACGTGACGCAGGGCGAGCAGTCGTAATCGGCTATCACGAGATAATCCGCTCCCATTGCCCTGATCGCATACAGCAGGGCGGAAAACTTGTCCCTCTTCATGCTGGCATACGTCCGGATCACGACCCGGTCGTATTTTCTCACGAGCAGGGGTTTCAGGACTGAATCAAAAAACCTGGCGTCGCTTCCGCCTTCCACCCAGACGAACAGCAGGGAGCGTTTCTTCAGATTCCCAGCAGGTCCTTGGTGTAAAGGTCCTCTATTTTTATGTCGTTTTCGAGAAATGCCCTTATTTCCTCCTTCTCGTAGGGGCGGCTCACGGTCGAAAAACCCGTCCGGTCGCGGGAGACCAGGTAGATGTTGCGGGGGCCGGCGGCCCTGACTATCTCCGGGTTGTGGGTCGTCAAAATTATCTGTTTCCTGCAGGAAGCGTCCTTCATCATCTCAATCATCCGGGAAATGAGAGCCGGGTGGATGCTGCGTTCGGGCTCCTCCATTATCACAAGCGATTTATCCTCGAAATACAGGGCCACGATCATGTTGATCATGTTTATGGTGCCGTCGGAAATGAACGGGGCCGGCATGTACCGGTTGCCGTTATAAAGCTCGCGCAATTTCATGATCAGGGACTTATCGGTGATGTTTTCCACTTCCAGGTCTTCAAAAAACGGCAGCAGGTCGCGCAGCAGGTTGGAGAACTTCCTCTTGCGGTCCGGGTCTTCCAGGATGTCTTTCAGGACTATTGCAAGGTTGCTGCCGTTCTCCTCGAGCTCTACTTTTGCCCTCGTCGTGACCGACCGTTTCGGCAGCTTGGGATCAAAATCATAAATGGCGATCTTGTCAAAGAATCTCTCAAAACGATGGAAGAAGGAAAAGAACGAACTCTCCAGAAGCAGGCTGTCCGGGGGAAGACTCTCCTCCTTGAGAAAGGGCGGGATCACATCATCGGCTTTGAGCTTCACACCGCGGGGGACGTCAAGCTCGTAGGTGATTTTTCCGCCGCTGCTGCAAAGGATGCTTCTGCCCGTCAGGAGCTTCCGTGATTTGCCGGCATTGCCCTGTGCCGGGAACTCCATCTCTTTTTCCAGGCAGTCCCGCTTGATCCTGTAGCCTCGTCCCCTGGCGGTCAGCTCGAGATCAAAGCCGTACGTAAACTTCCGGTACCGGATCTTCAGCGCGCCCTTTTTTCTCGTCACCTCGAGCCCGGGATCGTACACCAGCTTGATCGATATCTCTTTCGGGCCCAGCCTCGTATTTTTCAGGTATTCGATCCCGCCCTGGAGGGAGACCGCGTTGCGCAGCCCGCTGCGGGAGATGTCTTTCAGGAACCGGAATATCTGGATGAAATTGGACTTGCCCGAGGAATTGGCCCCGATCAAAACGCTGAAATTGTTGAGGTCCGTCAGGTCCAGGTTTTCAAAGGTCTTGAAATTGGAGACGTGCAGCTCTTCGATTTTCATTCCATGCCACCTACTTTTTTACCTGGCCCTTGAGCCATTTGAGATAATCGGCGCTGCCGCCGGAAACGGGGACCGCGATGATCTCCGGGACTTCGTAAGGGTGTTCTTTCTTGATGGCGCTCTCCAGGTCCGGGTACAGTTTCTGCGTGCTCTTGATGAAGCAGAACCATTCGGCGGTTTTTTCGATCTTTCCCTTCCACCGGTAAGTGCTCTCGATCGGCCCCATTATCTGGACGCAGGCCGCAAGCTTGGCGTCGATAAGGGATTTCGCGATCCGTTCGGCATCCTCCTTCTTTTCCGTGGTCGTGAACACCTGGATGACATCTTCTTCCATGGGAGACCTCACTGCAGTTTTTTAACGAGCTCGGCCACCCTCCTGCCCAGCTTTGCGGCATTGAGCGCGGCCTGATGGTCGGGGGCGCCCAGGCAGGAAACGCCGTAATGGCCCGTTGCGTCAATGGGGTCGCCGATGATGATCATCCCGTAGATGAGCAGGGCTTGGATTATGGATATTATCGTCGTGTCTTTCCCGCCCGAGGGGTCGGCAGATGTGGCGAAAGCCGCCCCGACCTTGTTCTCCATTTTCTTGCGGATGCCGACATGCTTGTCGAGCACATCCTTCAGACCCGCCGCCATGCTGCCGAAATACACCGGCGAGCCCACAATGATCCCGCCGGAGGCCAGGAAATCCTCTTTCGTGACTTCATCTGTCGACTTCAGGACGCATTTGACGCCGTCTACCTGGACCACGCCTTTTCCGATCTCCTCGGCGAGCTTTTTGGTGTTGCCCGTTCTGGAATAATAAAGGATCAGGACCTGCATGCTGTTCCCTCCTTTTAAGGACACGCTGATTGGTTTTACCATCCCGATTTATATAACATTTCGGCGGAATAGAAAAATTCTATTTGGGCCCGGGATTACTGTTGGGGGGATAGGTGATATTCAGGCCTTCCACCCGGGCCATTTTCGTTACCTGGTGCGGGTAGGGCTTGCCTGTCCCGGTGAGATGCTCCACGCGCCAGCCCCTGACGGTCAGCGCATCTGCAATGAGCGACCGGTGGCACCGCCAGGGGAGCGCTTCGGCGCACATGACCGCCGTCCGCCTCGACCGCGCAGTTTTAATCAGTTCCTTAAGCCCCTTCTCAAATTCCTGCGTCTGCATGTAGTCGGCGAACCCCCGGAAAGAGGCGTTCACCCATCCTTTGTTGGGCGAATCCGGCCGGGTATGGCGCAGCCCTCCGAGGGCGGCCAGGTGAGCGTACCCGATCCCCGCTCCGGCCAGCTCTGCCGGGAGCGTTTCGATATTGAACTGCGGGTTATGGCGGGAATGCGGCAGGGTCCGCACATCCGCCACGAGCTCAATCGAGTTGTCCTTCAGGATGGACATGAATTTGTCCAGCGGCATCGTGGAATGGCCGATCGTGAATATCAGCCCTTTCTCTTTCATATCACCCCCCGCTCAGTGAGATTCTTCAGCAGGAGGTGAAAATATATCAGGCCTTCGTACGGGTGGAACCTTGAAAGGTAATTTTGAACCCCTGCGAAGTCGAGCGGCGCGGCAAAACCGAAATACCTGTTAAGATTGCGGCTCGCGCCCACGTCCTTGCCGGGAAACACCGAAAGCCGCCCCATGCCGCGCAGCAGCACATATTGCGCGGTCCAGGGGCCCACGCCCCGGACCGCATCGAGGATTTCCGTCACTTCTTCATCCGGACGGGAAACGAGCGACTCAAGATCCAGCCCTTCATGAATTATGGCCCGGGATAACGCAGTGAGGGCGATTGCCTTGTTCGTGCTGAAGCCGAGGGACTTCAGTTCGCCCGGTTCAACCTCCGCCAGGTCGGCGGGCCTCGGGAAAGCGCGCCGGCTGTTATGTGCGGGGCCGAAAGACGTAAGGCGGTTGAGGAGGGCCGTACCGGCGGCCAGGGAAAGCTGTTGAAAGCAAATCCCGTTCACGACCGCTTCATAAATAGATGCGAAGCGGGGGGGCTTCAGCCCGGCAAATTCAGCCGCCATCTGCTTGAGCCGCCTGTGCCGGCCGGCGATGCGGTAGAATCCGGTCAAGTCAATGTCCGTCCCGAGCATCATCCTGATCCGGGATTCTATATTGCGCCTCATTTCACGTGAGCCGTCCGGGCCGGAAACCGTGATTTTGAGAACCGGCCTTTCCGGAGGGCCTGACTGCACGGCTGTGACTTCCGCAATTGTACCACCCACGGTGAGAAGCCGGTTATAAGAGGTTCCGTCCCATACGTCCACAGAGTTCTCCCGGCTCCGGCGCAACGCCCAGCACGTCAGGTCCAGCCGGAAGGGCGGGACCGGGGAGATCCGGAATGAAAAAGTTTCAGGCATGGCCAGGCCCCGGCCGCCCGGTCAGCCTGATACCGATAAGCCCTATATTGGCGCCGAAGTAAGTCCTGAGCATATGGGCTTTTCCGCACCTGGTTTCGAGCCATTTGAGAGCGCCGCCTTGCGCCATGAGGTCCGAAAAGTTTTCATAGTGAGGGGCATGGACCCTGGTCATCCGCGATTCTATGAAGCGTATGAGGGAAGCGCCGAGCCGGGGATAAAAAGAGTCATTATCCGGACGGATGAAATCAATGAAGATCATAAAACCGCCCGGCCGGACCACCCGGCGCAGTTCCCCGAGCGTCGCCTCTCTCACGGCGGGGGACATCTCGTGCAGCACGAACCTCATTACGGACGCATCGAATTCGGCGCCGAAGGGCAGGCTCCCCCCCTTTGAATGGACAACGGAAAATTGCGGCGGCCTGCATGAGTTCCTTTCCGCCCTTTCCAGCATGGCTTCCGATACATCCAGGCAGACGGGAGAGAATCCCCGGTCCGCCAGTATCCTCGAGAGGCCCCCCGTCCCGCAGCCCAGGTCCAGCACCTTATGAAGATCCTCTCTTTTGAGAAAGGCGATCAGGTCGTCCCTGGCGCTCCGGAGGAAGGCGTCCAGGATGAAATCCAGCGCCGGGAAAAAGCGGGCGATACTCCGATAGGCGTCCTTCGAGGTCATTGTTCTTCCTGGATTTGGATGCGACCTTCAACAGCCGTGCTCTTCCTTGACTTTGCCTTGACTTTGCCCGGCTGGCAATACTAATTTTATATGAACTGATATTTTCCCTTCTGATCCCGCCTGCAATTTCGGCCTCATCCCGAATCCGCCCGAGTCAAAACAGATTCAGGAGGATGTATGCAGAATGCAGCTCCCGGCAAGACTCTTTCCCCGCTTGACGCAATTTTCATAATAGTGGGCGTGGTGATCGGGGCCGGAATCTTCAGGACCCCCTCAATTGTGGCGGCGAATGCGGGAAGCGAAGCGGCCGTCCTGCTCGTCTGGCTCGCCGGAGGGGCAATATCTCTCGTCGGGGCGCTTTGCTATGCGGAGCTCACCTCGACATTCCCGAACGCCGGGGGCGACTATCATTACCTGACCCGCGCCTACGGACAGACCCCGGCCTTCCTGTTCGCCTGGGCAAGGATGACCGTGATCCAGACGGGGTCGCTGGCAATGCTCGCCTTCCTGATCGGCGATTATGCTTCAGGCATAATGAGCCTGGGGCAGTATTCGGTCTCGATTTATGCCGGCTCAACCGTTGTCCTGCTCACGATCATCAACGCGGCGGGCATCCGCCAGGGAAGCTGGCTCCAGAACGGCCTGACCATCGGCATCCTGCTGGGTCTGGGCGCCGTTTTTCTTGTCGGCCTTAATTGCCCTTCCATATCATCCGGATCATCCGCCGCTATGGCATATGCCGGCTTTTCGGTCCTCAACGGCTCGGGCCTCGGCAAGGCAATGATTTTCGTGCTGCTGACTTATGGAGGCTGGAATGAAGCTGCATACCTTTCTGCGGAGGTCCGGGGCTCCAGCATGTCCCGCGTCCTTGTCATCAGCCTCGGCATAATAACCGCTGTTTATGTACTCGTTAATTTCGTGTTCCTCAGGGGACTGGGGATACCCGGGATGTCCGGCTCCGAGGCGGTCGCTGCGGACCTCATGCGCAAGGGGCTGGGCGAAGGCGGCTCCCTGCTGCTCAGCGTCATTGTCATACTTGCGGTGCTCTCAACAATGAACGGGACAATGATAACCGGCGCCCGGACCAATTACGCCCTCGGCACCGATTTCAAGATCTTCAGTTACATGGGCAAATGGCACCACAGGTGCGGCACCCCTATCAACGCCATGCTCGTGCAGGGCGTGATCGCGTTTCTGCTGGTTGTGCTCGGGACCGGCGCCAGGAGCGGGTTCGAGGCCATGGTGGAATACACCGCGCCCGTTTTCTGGTTTTTCTTCCTCCTGGTCGGGATTTCCGTGATTGTCCTGCGGATCAGGGAGCCGTCCGTCCCCCGGCCGTTCAGCGTTCCGCTCTATCCCGCGACTCCCGTTTTATTCTGTGCTGTTTGCCTTTACATGCTGCAGTCGAGCCTCGCGTATACAGGCAAAGGCGCGCTGGTCGGCATCGGAGTCCTCGCCGCGGGTGTGCCCCTTTTATTTATTCGCAACGGCATAAGCAAAGAATATTCAGGCAAGGAGAAATAGTCATGACAAGACAAGTTCTCAAGGCCGTTATCGCCCTGTTCCTTTTTTTCAGTTTCGCCGGTTTCATTGGGGCATCTCATTCGTTCTCGCTGATCCTGGAAGACACGGTGCCGGAGCGGCTCGACGTCCCGTACGTCCCGACTCCCGACAATATTGTCTCGGAGATGATCAGGATGGCCGGGATAGGTGAAAATGATGTCGTTTACGACCTTGGCTGCGGCGACGGCCGGATAGTGATCGACGCCTGCAAAAAAACGGGGGCGCGGGGGGTCGGCGTGGACATAGACCCGGAGCGGATAGCGGAGTGCCGCAGCAATGCCAAAAAGGCCGATGTCGAAGGGAAGGTCACATTTGTCCAGCAGGACCTGTTCAAGGTGGATTTTTCCGAGGCCACGGTCCTCGCCCTTTACCTGCTGCCCGAAATCAACGTTAAACTCCGGCCGCGCATTTTGAACGAAATGAAGCCGGGGTCCAGGATCATATCCCACAATTACAGCATGGGCGACTGGCTGCCGGACACGGCCCGCCATCTTGATGCGCGCCATTCCATCTATTTCTGGGTGGTGCCGGCCAATATCGGCGGCACATGGAATTTCACCATGCGGGAGAAAGACAACACAACTCGCCGGATACTGAGGATCGAGCAGGGCTACCAGGTCGTCGGCGGCGACCTGTCAGCGGAGAGCGGCCGCACGCTCATCAGCAATGTGAGGCTCAACGGGGACGACCTGCGCTTCACCGTGGACCGCAAGACGGACAGGGGCACGATCGCGGTTATCTTCACCGGGAAGGCAAAGGGAAATGTACTGGAAGGCGCCTTTGCATCTCCTGAAGACAGGGAGATCAGGGGGACGTGGCGGGCCAGGCGCGAGCCTTCGTCTGTCAAGCCCCTGGAGGGGTCGGGCAATAAGATCCGGAAAACACTGAGGGTGCTGAAATAAAGTCGCAGGGGCGTATGCGCTCCTGCAATCGCATGGCGGGGATTGAAGATGAAATGGAAACAGGAATGCTTTATATTTGCGTCCGCCCTGATTATAACGCTTGCGGGAAATGCATTTTCCTTCGATAATTCCGGCGAGGTTTATGTAATGCAATACGCAAAAGCCGCCAGGCCCGGGCTCGATGTGCCTTATGAACCGACCCCCACCGAGGTCGTGGAGGAGATGATCAGGATGGCCGGGGTCACAAAGAATGATATTGTGTACGATCTCGGCTGCGGCGACGGCCGGATCGTGCTGGCTGCCGCCCGGATAGCCGGGTGCCGCGCCGTCGGGATCGACCTCGACCCCCGGCGCATCAAGGAGAGCAGGGAAAACGCCCTCAAGGAAGGCCTTTCGGGCAGAGTGACTTTTTACGAGCAAAACCTGTTCGACTCCGACCTGAGCAAGGCGACAGTTGTCATGCTCTTCCTGTACCCGGACGTGAATATCAAGCTCCGGCCCAAGCTCCTCAATGAATTGAGGCCGGGCACGAGGGTCGTGTCCCACTGCCATACGATGGGAGAGTGGGTGCCGGACAAGAGCGCCCGGGTGGACTGGCGCAATCTTTACCTCTGGGTGATACCGGCGCGTGTTGACGGAATATGGCATTGGGAGGCCGACCTGGGCAACGGCCCCGAGATTTTCACGATGGAACTGACCCAGAGCTACCAGAGGTTCTCCGGTAAAATCAAATCCGGGCAGGAGAAGAAGGGCATTAAAAAAGGCAGGATCAAAGGGGAGGGGATCACCTTCAACACGGGCAACAGCAGGACCGAGCTGCACTTCGAAGGAATTGTCAATGAAGACAGCATCACAGGGACGATCAGGAAAGACTCCGGCAAGACGGTTTCCTGGAGCGCAATAAGGAAGCCTGAGGAGAACAGAAGGGGGTTGCTGAGGCTCCTCGGGATATACTGAAAAATAATTTCCTTGACAACGAAACGCTTTTTGTGCTCTTTTTGCACCTGATCCGATATTTAAAGGAACCGAATAAAAGGGACAAAGTAATTAGATGCGCAGCATGACGGTAAAATTTTTCAGCTTCTGGTTTAGCTATTATTATTTTACCGCACAGGTCTGCCCATCGCTTAAGGGGAATTAAGAAGCACTAAATAAAAAAATAAGCCATGGGTAGATTGAAGCTGCCCATGGCTTTTTTGTTTTCGGGGCCATGGGGGGCGAAACCTCCATGGCCCTTTTTTCTGGAGGTGGAAATGATAATAGTTATGAAAAGGAACGCAACGGAACCGGAGATTCAGAACGTGATCAGCTGGATTGAATCAGTCGGCTACAAGGCCCACCCCTCGCGGGGCATCGAGAGGACCATCATCGGGGCGGTCGGCGACGAACGGGGCAAAAACGAGCTCAAGAGCGCCGAGCACCTGGCCGGGGTGGAGAAGACCATGCCGATCCTCAAGCCGTACAAACTGGCAAGCCGCGAGTACCGCGATGCGGTGACGGTCGTCAAAGTCGGGGATGTCGAGATCGGGGGGCCGAATTTCGTGGTCATGGCTGGCCCCTGCTCAATTGAAAGCGAAGAGCAGCTCATGGAGAGCGCCTATATCGTCAGGAAGGGCGGGGCGCAGATCATGCGCGGGGGCGCGTTCAAGCCCCGGACATCTCCGTACAGCTTCCAGGGGATGGAAGAGGAGGGGCTCAAGCTCCTGAAAAAAGTGCATGACTGGACCGGCATGCCCGTTGTCACCGAAGTGATGAACACGACGGACGTGGACATGATCGAGGAGTACGCCGATATCCTCCAGATCGGCGCGCGCAACGTCCAGAATTTTGCTCTCCTCAAACGGGTCGGCCTGGCCCATAAGCCTGTCCTCCTGAAAAGGGGCCTGATGACCACGATTGACGAGCTTCTCATGTCTGCCGAGTACATCCTTTCGGCCGGAAATGAGAATGTGATCCTTTGCGAGCGGGGGATCAGGACTTTCGAGACGGCCACCCGCAACACGCTTGATATAAGCGCCGTGCCGGTGCTGAAGGAACTGACGCATCTGCCGGTAATCGTGGACCCCAGCCATGCGGCCGGGCACTGGAAATACGTGCTGCCCCTGTCGCGGGCGGCGGTTGCCGTGGGCGCCGACGGTCTGCTGGTGGAAGTCCATCCCGAGCCGGAGAAGGCCGTTTCGGACGGCCTGCAGTCGCTCAAGCCGGAAAAATATTACCAGCTCATGGAGGAGATCGGCAGGCTTACAGTTGTGATGAGAGGGAGCGTACAATGAACAGGATCAAGATCAATCTCGACAAAAGGACCGTGAAGTCCCACGAAATATACATTGGAAAGAATATTTTGGACAGGATAGGGCTGGTGATCGCCAAAAAGAACTGGGCGAACAGGCTCTTCGTAATAACCGATTCCAATGTCGCCGGGATCCACGGAGAAAGCGTCCGGGCGGCATTGCTCGAAGCGGGGCTCAAGGCCGAGCAGCTGGTGATCCCGGCCGGAGAGAGGTCAAAGACGATCGACACCGTAATGCATCTCTCCGGCGAACTCATGGAGAAAGGGGCCGACCGGCAATCGGGCATCATTGCGCTCGGGGGCGGCGTTGTGGGTGACATCGCGGGCTTCATCGCATCCATTTTCATGCGGGGAATACCTTATGTCCAGGTCCCGACAACCCTCATAGCCCAGGTGGACAGCAGCATCGGCGGCAAGACCGGCATCGACCTTCCGTGCGGCAAGAACCTGCTCGGGACATTTTCCCAGCCGAAAGCGATCTTCATCAATATCGGATTCCTCAAGACGCTGCCGCCGGAAGAACTGAACAACGGCCTGGCCGAGATAATCAAATACGGGATCATAGACGACCCGTTCATCCTTGACGAACTGGAGAAGAGGCCCGAGGCCGTAAGGAACGGCGACGAAGCCCTCCTGGAGAGGATTGTCGCCAAGTGCTGCGGGATAAAAAAGGCCATAGTGGAAATAGACGAAACGGAAAAAGGGATCCGCCGCATCCTCAATTTCGGGCACACGATGGGCCATGCAATCGAGGCGGAATCGGGCTATTCCGTTTCGCACGGCAGGGCCGTCGTGCTGGGAATCCTCGGCGCCGTGAAGATCTCGGAGCGGATGGGCTACCTGCAGGAGAAAGACAAGCTGCGGGTCGAAAACCTCGCCGCGTCACTGGGGCTGCCCTGTTGCATCCCCGGGAACATCGGAACGGACGGCATCCTGTCGCGCCTCCAGAGCGACAAGAAAAAAGAAGGCGATTCGGTCCGCTTCGTCCTGCTGAAAAAACTGGGCATGCCGTTCATGAACGGGAGCGTTCCGGATGATGTTTTAAAAGACGTGATCAGGGAGCTGCGAGCGTGAAGGGCGACAAACTCAAAAAACTCAGGGAAGACCTGGCGAAGAAAGACCGGGAGATCGTCCGGGCCCTCAACGACCGCGCCGCGCTGTCCGTTAAAATCGGCGAATGGAAGAGGTCCCGCCGGTTGAGCATCTATGACCCGTCCCAGGAAAGCAGGGTCCTGAAATCCGTTCGCGAAATGAACAAAGGGCCGCTTCCGGACAGTTCCCTCGGCGGGATTTACAACGAGATATTCTCTTCATCGCGGGCCCTCCAGGAGGAAATGTCGGTCGCTTTCCTCGGCCCCGAAGGGTCGTATTCCCACCTGGCCGCTCTGTCTCATTTTGGCAACTGCATCAGGCTCGTTCCGCAGGGATCGATATCGGAGGTGTTCGACGCCGTGGAGCGCAAACAGTCACGGATGGGAATAGTCCCGGTCGAAAACTCCCTTGAAGGTTCGGTGAAGGCCACCCTTGACCGCCTTATTACGACGCCTCTCCAGATCAGGGCGGAAAAGTTCCTGAGGATTTCGCATTGCCTCATTTCCTCCCGCAAAGGCCTGAAGAAGGTCGAAAAAATATACTCGCATCCCCAGGCCATAGCCCAGTGCCGGCAATGGCTGAAGATGAACCTCCCGGGTGTACCCCTTTTCGAGGCGGCGAGCACCGCGGCGGCAGCCCGGAAAGCCGCCCTTGAAAAGGGGAGCGCGGCCATTGCGAGCAGCCTTGCCGCGAAACAATATGGCCTGAAAATCGTCGCAGAAGAAATCGAGGATTACCATCTGAACACGACCAGGTTCGTCGTCATCGGGGAAGGCCGGACAGGGGTGTCGGGGGAGTCGGACCGCGACAAGACATCCATCCTCATGGGATCGGCGCATGTCCCGGGAGCGTTGCACAGGGCCCTGGGGCCGTTCGTCGCGCAGGGGCTCAACCTGCTTCGCATCGAATCCTACCCGATGCGGGAGAGGAACTGGGAATACCTGTTCTTCCTGGATTTCGAAGGGCATGCGAACGGCCGGAAAACAGCCGACTGCCTGCGGCAGATGGAAAAAGTGACCACCTTTATAAAAATACTCGGATCATATCC
>JBDKTK010000416.1:0-3872 GCA_039680225.1 Syntrophaceae bacterium | reverse complement strand
ACCTTGTAAGTGTAAAGCACATCTTCAGCCGTAAAGGGACGGCCGTCGTGCCACCTGACGTTCTTCCTCAGGTGGAATGTAATGACCAGGCCGTTTTTCGAGATGTCCCAGGATTCCGCGAGATCGCCGACCACCTGGATGTTCCGGTCGTATTTGACAAGCCCGTTGAAAATCATCCCGGCAATGCTGTGAGAGGCGCTGTCGGAGGAGAGCAGGGGGATGAGGTTGCTGGCGTCCCCGATGGAGCCTTCCACCATTATGTCGCCGTAAGCCGGGCCGGTGTCTTCGCGCGAAGCCGGGCTGTTGTCATTTCCTCCCGAGCAGCTCAGAAGGAAGGCCGCAATCAGCAATATGCAAATGTATTTAGTAAACCTGGTATTCATAAAGTGTCGGACTTATAAACTATTTTTTAGCGAATTGGAATGGAAATCCAGGAACTTAGATGACCAATGCATGTTCCAGGACAAATTCCGCCATCTCGGAAAGGACCCTTTGTTTCGCCTGGATGTGAGGTATATGGCCGCATCCGGGAATGATCAGACCCCGCGCCGGTCCGTTTACCCGGCTGACAATTGACTTGACCTGTGCGGGAGTGCCGTAGGGATCATTGCACCCCTGTATGGCCAGCAGCGGTGCATGGATGGAAGAAAGGTATTCCTCGATGTTCCAGTTGCGGAATTCCGGCGCGAGCCATGTATCCGCCCAGCCGCGGAATGCCCCCTCGGTATTGCCGGCATGGTACCGGGCGAGCTTTTCCTTGAGGTCGCCTCTTTCATATAAGGCGACAGCAGCGCGGATTCCGTCGACTGTCACATCTTCTACAAATACGTGGGCCGCTTCGGTAATGACCCCTGCTGTCCTTTCCGGGTGGACCGCCGCGAACAGCAGCGCGATGGAGCCGCCGTCGCTGTGGCCGACGAAGAGAGCCTTCCCGACATGGCATTTTTGGAGGACTTCCGGCAGGCTGGCCAGGGCTTCTTCATGCAGGTACTCAACCCGCCTTTTTTCATTTATCGGCTCTGAGCCGCCGTAGCCGAGGCGGTCGTAAATGAGGCCGGGCAGCCCGGCTTTCCTGCAGAGCAATTCGGGAAAATCGCGCCATTGGGCAATGCTGCCCAGGCCTTCATGCAGGAAGACCAGCGCTGGTCCCTTGTTGTGCCTGCCCAGCCGGCGGGCCTGAAGACGGCGGCCTGCTGCCCTGATAAAAAAGTCCTCAACAGGAAAATCTTTTATCATGATGCGAACATTTCCAGTTATCGGCCGGGCTGTCAAGGGCAAAATCAAAATTGACCGGGCACTTACCTCATGCTAACTTCACGTGATGAAAGGAGATTTCGAATGAAAACCTTCACCCTTGCAACTTACAATGTGAATTCGGTACGTTCGCGCCTTCACGTCATAATACCCTGGATCAGCAAAAACCGGCCCGATGTCCTGTGCATGCAGGAAACCAAGGTCGAAGACAGTAAATTCCCCCGCGCGGAGTTTGAAAATGCGGGTTATCATGTTTCATTCAGCGGCGGCAAAAAGGACAATGGGGTTGCGATTGCCTCGCTCGCTGAACCTGCGGAACCAGCCTGCGGTTTCGATAATGACCCGCCGGACAGGGATCGCCTGATCAGGGCGAAGTTTTCCGGTATAACCATTATTAATGCCTATGTCCCGCAAGGCTTTAAGATGGACAATCCAAAGTTCGAGTACAAGCTCAAATGGTTTGCGCGGTTCAGGAAGTACCTTGAGGATAATTTCTCTCCTGAAGATCCGCTGATCTGGTGCGGGGACCTCAATGTCGCCCCCGAAAACATCGACGTCCATAACCCCAAGCGGCTCCTCGGGCATGTGGATTTCAATCCGGCTGTCTGGGAGGCTTTTGCGAACATTAAGGAATGGGGCCTGGTGGATGTGTTCAGAAAACATCACCCGGGAGAGCCCAACCAGTACACCTTTTTCGATTACCGGATACCGGGCACGGTGGAAAGGGGACTGGGCTGGCGGGTGGACCACATCCTTGCGACTCCCGGGCTCGCGAAGAAGTGCCTGGACTGCCGCATCGACATGAAACCGAGGCTGATGGAGAAGTCCTCCGACCACACGGTCATGATCGCCGAATTTAAAATTTAGGTTACTCCAGGAATTTGGGGGGGAGCGAATGCCCTCCCGTCAAACCCAAACCGGGGACAATGATGATTGTGGATGTGCCGTGGGCAACGAGTTTGCCGTCCTGGTCGAATACCGAGGCCTCTGCCAGGCCAAGTTTTCTCCCCAGCTTTATCAGGCGCCCCCGGGCGATAATCGTCCCCTTTTGCAGCGGGGCAAGGTAGTTGACGTTCAGGTCTACGGTTGTTATCCCCCGGTCCTCATCCAGCTCGCAAAAACTCGACCAGAATGCCGCCGTATCGATCAGGGATGCAACGGCCCCTCCGTGGACGTACCCGAAGGCCTGCAGGTGGGCTTTTCGCAGGTCCATTTCGACATCGGCAATCCTGTTTTTCAGGCAGGTGATGCGCATCCCCAGGTGGGTGAAATAAGGACAGCTGTTGGCAAGCTCGGCCACAGCCGAAATATGTTCCGGGTTCAGCTTTCTCATTGAAGGTCGTTTTATTAGTTTTCCCGGGAAAATTCCAGATAAATAGAAGAGGGCCGGAATGAGCTGCCGGCCCCGGTAATCTGCTTTTGTAATTTACTTAAAACGAAAAGCCTGCCCCTATATTGAAGCCATACTGGTGGGTCCTGCTTGACGGTTCATAAAAAGAATCTATCCTTGAGCCCCTCTGGGCGGAAACGACGTCGCTCTGCCCGATGGCGCTGTACTCGTACCAGGGTGTCAGGGACACCGACCAGTTGCGGCTGAGGCGATACCTTATGGGGACCTCGACAAAATAGCCGGGCTTGTTGCCCAGGTCGAAAGTCGGATCGCTGTTATAGCCTATATCGCTTAAGTAGGCGGTCATCTGACCCCAGAACATGAACCTGACGGCGGCATTAGGCTCGATCGAAAACTGCCCGCCTGCCGGATATACGGCGCGTATCCCGACCGGTATATACAGCCATTGATAGTCTTCCCTGACGAATGATACAAAAACCGGCCCCGATTGGATTGCCTCGGAATCGCCTCTTTTCCAGTACCGGTATCCCAGGCCCGTGTACGGGGAAACGGCAAGATTTCCCGACCCGAACGTGTACCCCATGTTGCCTTCAACCCGGAACAGGAACTGGTTGCTGTTCGAGTTGGTTACCGGCACTCCCGAATGGGTGGTGCCGTCGTATTTGACGTCCCCGGAAGAGAATTCCAGGAAAGCGCGGGCATAGAGGGCCCCTGGTTTAGTCCTTGTCCAGCCGAAGGCCGCACCCGGGATCCAGCCGCTTTCCGTACTTTTCAAGGGGGCCGGCACGTCTTCCTTGTAATCGAAATAGGAGATGCGGAAATCAAACTGGAAGAGGTTTTCGGAGGGGTACGGACCGGCAGTCCCGGTTTGGGCCGCGGCCGGCAAAGACGATACATTCAAGGCAACGAGAATCATTAAGCAGGCTATCGAGGACTTTTTCATTATCTCACAGGTTACTGCCCGGATGTTTTTATTAAGCTTAGAGAACAAAGCAGAGAAGATCAATATACTTACAAACATTTTTTGTTTATTTTTGTCTTTTATTCCTTCCTTGTTTCTGCTAATCCTGTTTTTCAGGAACATGATTGATCTGAAGCACTTGGAAAAAATCAGCCTGAACGGCAGGCCTTTGGGACAGAGGATTGTTGCAACATTTCTGCTTATCCCCAATTACAATATATTTGCCAATGTCGATATCGAGGTGGAGGGCATCGAGAATATACCGCGGGACGAAACGGTCATTTTTGCCATGAACCACACCGACCG
>JBDKTK010000415.1:0-4137 GCA_039680225.1 Syntrophaceae bacterium | reverse complement strand
CATAATAACTGTAAACTCGACAGGCTCCCTGAAGAAATACCTGGAACCCGGGATGCTGGCAGTTCCCGATGACTTCATCTCTTTTTCGGCGACACCGACCATCTGCCGCGGTGGAACAGCGATCCATATCGTTCCGGCCCTCAGCGCGAAGATGCGGACGGCCCTGCTGGCAGCCGCCCGCGACTGCGGCATCTCCGTGCATGACGGGGGAGTATACTGGCAGACCCCCGGCCCGCGGTTCGAGACCAGGGCCGAGATAGCGATGATGTCGCAATTCGCCGACCTCGTGGGCATGACGATGGCCTCGGAGGCGGTCGTCGCCAACGAGCTGGGCCTCGAATATGCCGCGATCTGTTCGGTCGATAATTACGCCAACGGGCTTGTCGAAAAGGAGCTCACTCTCGAGGAAGTCCTTGCGCATGCCCGCCGGAGCGCTCAAACCATGACCAGAATTGTAAAGAACCTGATTGAAAGGAGAGAGGGATGAAATTTTCGAAAAAGGGCGATACGGGTGAAACAAGTCTGCTCGGCGGCCAGCGGGTCCCCAAATTCGACCTCAGGCCGGAGACATACGGGACCCTGGACGAGGCGAGTTCTTTAATGGGAGTTGCCAGGGCGATGACATCCGACATCAGGATCAAGGAATTATTGCTGAGTATTCAAAAAGATCTCCTCATCCTCGGGGCTGAGCTCTCCACCCTGCCCGAAGATGTCCCCAAACTCGGCAAGCTTATTGACGCAGGAGATGTCCAGCGCATCGAAAACGTGATCGACGACCTGCAGAAAGTCGTGAAGCTCAAGAATGAGTTCATTTACCCGGGCGAAACCGTGGTCTCCAGCCAGATAGACGTGGCCCGCACGGTGGTCCGCAGGGCAGAGAGATGGACGGCCCGCCTCAAGGAGGCCGGATATATAAGCCGGCCGGAAATCCAGCAGTACCTTAACCGCCTTGCAGACATGCTCTTCACTCTGGCGAGATACGAGGAGCAGTCCTGAAACAAGCCTTATTAAAGCCCCTTTTTCCTTAACTCCCTCTCCCTTTGCGGGAGTGTGCCGGGGTGAGGGGGAAAAAAAGGGGCGGCCGCCGGCCGCCCCTGCATGTTTAGCTCAAATTTAGAATGCCCCCAACTGGCACGCCGAGATCTTTATGCCCATGGCCTCGCACGCGGAGCTGATTTTTATCCTGGGCATCGCAAACCGTTCCGCCAGCTGCCAGGAGCAATGGCAGGGGAGCCTGCCGTTCTCCAGCATCCCCTTGATCGCCTTGCCAAGCTCTTCCGGAATCGATTCGGCTTTCCGGACAATTTTTCCTATCGGGCTGTTGCCGAACAGGCCCAGCTGGCACTTGGCTATGGGGATATCCATGAGGTCCAGCGCATACCCGACCTCCCGCGGCTGGACTTGCAGATCGCCCGCTATTGTGAAACAGAGCGCACAGGACAGCGCCCCGTCCGCCGACTTGTTCCTGATTGCATCCTCAAGGCCCGGCTTGAGAAGTCTTCTCCCGGCCTTTTTCGTTTTTGGATCGAGTTTTTTCATATCCTTCCTGAATTGAAATATTTTTGCGGTCAAAAAATCACCACCTTGAATAATGGAATGGCTCCACCTTGGACAAGCCTTCGGTGTCCAGAACCTTGAAACCCGCCTTCTTGATGATTTCGAGCGCCTTCTGCATCTGCTCGATATCCAGCACGAATATTGCCGATTTCGCGGCTTCCAGGACGAATCCGTAGGCGTTATTGATATTCAGCTTTTCATTATAGAGCAATTGAATGAGCCTATCAAGCCCGCCCGGCTTGTCATCGATGAGCACTGCCAGGACATCTTTCATCGTGACCATTATCCCCTCTGCCGTGAGGGCCTTGTAGGCGGCTTCCGGGTCGTCCACGATCAGGTTTATGACGCCGAACGCATCCGATGTCGAGATCGTGGTTGCCCGGATATTTATTTTCTCGCGGTTGAGCACGCGCGTGACCCGCGCGAGGCTGCCGGGCTTGTTTTCAGCAAAAACTGAGATTTGGCGGGCTATCATTATCTCTCTCCTTGATCCAGTATGCCGGTCATTGAGCCTGTCGAAATGACCGCTCCATCAGGCCATGCACGCTTCGCTCATTTCGACAGGCTCAATGGGCGAAGGCGGGCTTTTACGCTTATAGTTTCCTGTTGTCTACAACTCTGACCGCTTTTCCCTCCGACTTGGGCAGGCTGTTAGGTTCAACCAGTTCCACCTTGGGGGTCAGGAGGATATCGCTCTTCAGGTCTTCGGAAATCCTGCGCCTGAGTTTCTCCAGGTGCAGGATATCGCCGTCGAAATAATCCTTCTGGACTTCCACCTTCACGTACATGGTGTCATTACCCCCTTCCCTCTCGAGGACGATCAGGAAGTTCGTGCCCACCCCGGGGATTTCCATAAGTCTTTTCTCGATCTGGATAGGGAATATATTGACCCCTTTGACGATCATCATGTCGTCGGTGCGGCCCTTGATCCTCTCCATGCGCACGTGGGTGCGTCCGCAGGCGCAGGGCCCGGGTATCAGCCTGGTCAGGTCCTTCGACCGGTAGCGCAGGATGGGCATTCCCCGCCTCTTCAGGGTGGTCAGGACAAGCTCGCCCTCGTCGCCCGGTTTTACGGGTTCGAGCGTCTTCGGATCGATGATCTCCACGATAAAATTGTCTTCCCAGATATGCATCCCGTTCTGCTCGGGGCATTCGAAAGCCACGCCGGGGCCGTTCATCTCCGAAAGCCCGTATGAATTGTAGAACCTGAAGCCGTACATCTCCTGGAGCTTCTGCCTGGTGCCTTCGGAATGCGGCTCGGCGCCCACATACGCGATCCTGACCCGGGTGTCCTTCGCGGGATCCACTCCCTCCTCTTCAAACACGCTGCGCAGGTGCAGGGCGTAACTCGGGATTATGTGGATGACGGTGGTCCCGAAATCGCGCATCAACTGGATCTGCCTTTTGCTGTTGCCGGCGCCGGCGGGGATCACCAGGGCCCCGATCCGCTCCGCCCCGTAGTGGAACCCGAGCCCGCCGGTGAAGAGCCCGTAAGTCATCATGTTCTGGAACACATCCGAACGGCGCACGCCCGACATGTACATGCAGCGGGCCAGCAGGCCCGTCCAGTGGTCCAGGTCGGAAGCGGTGTGGAAGATGACCGTCGCCCTGCCGGTGGTCCCGGACGACGAATGCATCCTCACCAGGTCGTCTTTCGGGACGGCGAGAAAACCATAGGGCCAGTGGTCACGCAGGTCGTCCTTGTTCGTGAACGGTATCCTTCTCAGGTCGTCCAGGGAATTGATTTTTTGGGGGTCTATCCCCTTGTCGCTGAATACTTTTTTGTAAAAGACCGAATTTGCCGCCCTGCCGAGGGTCTCTTTGAGGTCCTTCATCTGCAGCGAGGCCAGTTCGCCACGGTCCATTGTCTCGATTTCTTTTTGCCAATACATTTCTATTTCCTCCGTTTTCGGCCGTTTAGGGCTGGATTTTTTTAACATCCGGGTCGCAATTATATCAAGCCAAATCTTCGCCTGATCGAGCATTTACGTGAATGTAATTGACCATCCGAACATCTTTTCAGTATACTCGCTGCTCATCACAGGGAAGGAAAGGGCAACCGATGCAGAATTTCGTTTTCGAGCTCCCGACCAGGGTAATTTTCGGAAAAGGAAACATCGGAAGGGCCGGCCGCGAGGTTAAGGCTTTCGGCACGCGGGCCCTGATGGTCTACGGTTCCGGGAGCATCAAAAAGAACGGCATTTACGGCCAGGTGATCTCCTCCCTCGCTGAGGCGGGGGTGTCCGTTGTCGAGCTCGGGGGCGTCAAATCAAACCCGGTCCTTTCCCTCGTGTACAAGGGCATCGAGACAGCCAAGAAGGAGTCCGTGGACGTCGTCCTGGCTGTGGGGGGCGGAAGCGTCATTGACACCGCCAAGGCGATTGCCGCCGGGGTGAAGGCCGATCATGACGTCTGGGATTTTTTCACCCGCACAAAAATGATTGCGGGCGCCCTGCCGGTCGTGACCGTCCTGACAATTGCGGCGAGCGCCTCGGAAATGAACCCCGCCGCCGTAATAACCAACGACAAAACGGACCAGAAATATTCGGCCCGTTCCGTCTTTATCCAGCCGAAGGCATC
>JBDKTK010000414.1:0-11627 GCA_039680225.1 Syntrophaceae bacterium | reverse complement strand
TTTAAAAGGTGTCCATGAACTCGTGCGCGCGGGATACGTTCCGGGCGGCCTTTACCGCAACAGGGAATTCAGGATGCACATGCTGGAATTCGAAAGGTCCTGCCCCGATATGAGCGCCGATTTCCTCTTTGACCCCCAGACCTCAGGCGGACTTCTGATCTCAATCGAAGCGGCCCGGGCGGAGAAATTCCTGAAACGCCTGCTGGATGCGGGGGTCAGGGATGCTGCGATAGTGGGCGAGGTCGTGGCCGAGCCGCGCGGCAAAATCCTTGTGATCTAAAAGTTCTGAACAAAACCCCTGAAAGGAGGAGTTATGCGGAGAGTCATTTTCCGGACGGAGAATTTCAGTTTTGCCGCCCTTTTCAACGATTCGGCTGCAGCCAAAAAACTCCTGAAAGGCATGCCGATTTCCTCCCAGGTATCCACCTGGGGAGACGAGATTTACTTTGACACTGGAATCGAAGTCCCTTCCGTCAATGCGACCCTGGACGTTTCTCCCGGCGACATAGCCTACTGGCCTGCCGGGACCAGCCTCTGCGTTTTCTTCGGAAAGACCCCGGCGAGCAGGGGAACAGATAAGCCCGTCCCGGCGAGCCCCGTTGTTATCGTCGGCAGGACGGATGCCAGCCCTGAGGACCTGCGGGCGATAGCGGCGAATGAGGAGATTACCGTCAGCTTCGGGGAATAATGTTTTTAGAGGGCGGCCGCCGGCCGCCCCTGCATATCTTTTATTTTCAAGATCTCTTTGAGCCGTTTCGCATTTTTGGGCGCGTAGGCATTGGCGTCATTATCGAAATATACGTAGGTGTCCCGTTTCCATTTCCGGATTTTTTTTGCCCATTCCTGCAACTCCTCTTCCGTATAATCGGACCCGTAAAGCGCCTGCGATCCGTGCAGCCTGACATACACGAAATCGGCGGTCACTGCCTCGCGGAACGGGAAACGCCCGGCGGTCTGGGCGATGCACAACGCTATGTTGAGGCTCCGGAGTTTTTCAAGAGCGAGGTCTTCCAGCCAGCTGGCATTCCGGGGCTCGATGGTGTAGCGATGGCCTTTCCGCACATGGGCCCAGAACTCATCAAGGACATCTTCGCGATAAACAAGGCTGGGCGGCAGTTGGAGGAGGATGGGACCCAATTTCTCGCCGAAGTTCTCTACAACATCGTAAAACCTCTGCAGCGATTCCTCCGGGTCGCGGAGCTTTTTCATATGGGTTATATAGCGGCTGGCCTTCACCGACCAGAGGAACTTTTCCGGGGTCCTGATACGCCAGTTCTCGACCGTCCCGGGTTTCGGAAGATGGTAGAAGGTGGCGTTCACTTCCACGGTGGAAAAAGTGCGCGTATAACACTCCAGCCACCTGGCCTTCGGGCAGTCGATGTAAAACAAGCCGGCCCAGTGGTTGTAATTCCATCCGGACGTGCCGATACGGATCTGCGGCTTAAGCGATGCGCCTTTTACGGTGCCCATTTTTAAAAATTAACAAAGCAGCCCGGTTTTGAACAGCGGAATGAAATAGAGAAGCCGGCAGCCTCAATCCCGTCCGGCATTGATGTTGCGCTTCCCGGAAGGGCCGGGCAGGTCCTGCATCTCTTCCGTTTTGAAGAAAAGCGTCCTGGTGGGATAAGCGAACTGTATCCCTTCCTTTTCAAACCTGTCCAGGATTTCCAGGTAGATCCTCTGCTGGGTGTCCATGAAAATGTTGTAATCCGACACGGTAATCCAGTACACGGTTTCGAAACCGAGCGCCGAGTCGCCGAATGCATTGAAATGGGACCTGTCGAAACGCGTATTTTCCTGGCTTTCGATTATGCCCCGGATCATCCCGGGTATCGCCCTGATCTGTTCCAGGGACGTCTCATAGACGACCCCGATCGAGAAGACAACCCGCCTCTCGCGCTGGTCCCGGAAGTTCTTGATCCGGCTCTCCAGCAGGTTCGAATTGGGGAATACCAGTTGCTCTCCCGTCAGGCTCCTTATCCTGGTCGTCTTGAGCCCGATATCTTCGACAGTGCCCATATAGTTGTCGACCACGATGAAATCCCCGATGACGAACGGCTTGTCCAGGACTATGGAAAGCGAGGCGAAAACATCCTTGAGGATATTCTGGACCGCCAGGGCGACGGCGACTCCGCCCACGCCCAGGCCCGCGACGAGCGCGGTTATATTCACCCCGAAATGGTCCAGGGCTATCAGGACCATCACGGCCCAGACAATCACCCGGACAAAGAAGGCCAGGGCGGTGACCATGGTGACACTGACCGCGTCCTCCCGGAGCTTTTTCTTTTTATAGTTTTCCAGCCAGAAAGTTATGGCGTGATTGCCCCAGATGCCGGCCTGGACAAGAAAGGTCATCATCGCCGCCGTCTTTACTATCAGCTCGGCATTGCGGGGGAGGGCAAGGCTGAAGCTTGCCGCATAAATGGAAAGCACCAGCAGGACTGAATAATGTGTTTTTTCGACCAGCTCTTTTGCGAGGTTATAGATTTCGCCTGCCCTGGTCCTGGACAACCCGGAGAAGCGGGTCAGGAAGATTTTTTTTGCGAGTTCCAGAAGGGCAAAAACGGCGGATGCAATCGCGAGCGTAACGAGCAGATGAAAAACAGTTATGCCGTCGTACACTATATAGCCGAAAGCCGGCCAGTTGAGATTATCCATTCAGGTGTCCCTTCTGAAAAATTAAAGCCGGACATGATGTCCGGCTATTAATATTCCATGCGGTGATTTATTACAAGCAAAACAGGGCTTTTAACCCAGGAGTATCCTCCCCTTGCGGGCATGGATGAGCGCGATGAACGTGGTCAGGTATTCCCTCAAATGGCGCGTCAGGAGGAAATTCTGGCGGACAAACTCGCGCGCCTTTGCACCCATCTCGTTCCTCTTGTCCTTGTGGTACAGGAGGTAGCGGATCCACAAGGCGGCGCCTTCCGGTGTATCGACCAGGAAACCCGTGTGATGATTGACCACCTGGAGGCGGATTCCTCCGGTGTTGCCGCCGATGACCGGTTTGCCTTTCCAGAGCGCCTCGGTAACAGTGAGCCCGAATCCCTCCCTGATGGATTTCTGGACAACTATATCGGCGGCCCGCTGCAGGGCATTTATCGTCCTGTGGTCATCGGGGGGCAGCAGCAGGATTTTGATATCCGGATCGCCTTCGGCCGCAAGCCTGACTTCGTTGAGGACCGCCTCGCCTTCGGGGTCGTCCGTCGCGCCCCCTCCCGCCAGCACCAGCTGGATCTTGGGCGTGAACTTTTTTGCCAGCCGGAACGCATGTATAACCCCGACCGGGTCCTTGAACCTGTCAAAGCGGGAGACCTGCAGGATCAGCGGCTTTCCGGGGTCAATTTGGAACCTGCTGTAGACAAGGTTTATCTCCTCGGGACTCAGGTCGATATTTTTGTCGGAAAGCGGATCGATGCTGGGAGGGATCAGGTATTCAGGGTGCGGCAGCGGCTGTGCGAACGCGTCGAGGGAAAAGATGCTCGCATCGTAATCGAGTATATGCTGCCGCAGGTATTTCCACACTGGCCGGAAAGGATGACTGATGTCTATGTGGCAGCGCCAGATCCATTTGCCTTTCCGGTCTGGGAAGCTCTTGATGAGCGGGGCGGGCTGGGGATCGTGGATGAGGACAATATCCGCATCCTGAAGCGCGGGGCGCAGCCTCTCGGCGTTTTCGGCATTAACGGATTCAAAATTTCTCAGCAGGGGGTCAGCGACTTTGACCAGGTTGCCCTGGAGCGCGTTGTGGAACCCTTTCGTGCATTCGTAGAACTTATCATTTCCGTGAATGATCTCCCATTTCGCATCCATCCCGAGATCATTCATCATCGGCACGAGCTTGTTGAGGATTTCCGCAACACCCCCGCCGAGCCGGGTCGAGTTCACCTGGACCACTTTCATGCCCTGGAGCTGGCGGGCAAGCTGGCGCAAGTGGTTGATGACGTCTTCCCCGGTTATTTCAGCATAAAGGTCCAGATCGGTTACCATGTCTCATCCTGATGTAAAATATTTGCCGAACACATCGGCCAGCTCGGCGCGCAGGTCGCGCAGGCTGGGGAAAAAGGGGTCCACCAGGGCGACCTGGTTGCATATCTCATCGTATTGCGGCCCGCAGCCGTGGAGCCATTCCCGGAAATCGTCTATCCTGCCGGGGGTCCGGCGGCGCGCATCAATAAAATGATAAAAAATGCTGCTGACCGACATTTTTTTAATGGCTGCCGGCAGGTCCGAAGGTTGGTCGATTTTGTCCCCCGTATCGAACACGACGGTCTGGAAGGTCACGAAATTGAACTGCTCGTCCGGCTGGGCCCAGCGGACGAATTCTATTTCTTCGAGCCTCTCTTCTATCACATCAATGATTTCCGCCCTTAACTCATCGAGGGTGTCGAATTCCGTGGGGTCTATGATACTGAGCTTTTCCGCGGCCTTGTCGTCATGGATGGCGTGGCGGCACCAGGAGGCAAAATCGTTTTTGAACTCGGGGTCTTCAAATGAAGGCCTCAGGAGGACGCCCCAGACGTGGTAGTAAATGCTCTCCGCGTCAATAGTCTGGATCCTCTCCCGGAGTTCGCGCAGGTTCTGGGCGCGCCTCCCGGTGGCCAGCGATATCAGGGCGCAATCCTTTATTGCGAAAGGCGGGTTTTCTTCCGGCATGGGAATCTGCCTTTTTATTCAGGTTATGTTTAAAAATAGCACCCGGATTTTGATGTTGTCAAATGAGACAGGCTGGAAATCTTTTGAAAACCTTTGGATAGAGGAGGGGGAGGTCCGTCCGGACCACCCCAAGGGGGAAAAACACGAAGGTGAATCTTAGAAGGTGGATCTTACACAGGGAGAATGCAGCTCCCTTTCATTTCTGACCCGTTACGGGTCCTTGTATGCTCGATTTATCTTTCCCCATACCCTTGCCCCATTCGAGCCACAAGGCAGCGAGCTGTGAATTCTGCTCGGGTGTGAGGAGCTTCTTCAACTCCAGGCTGTAATTCGTTATTTTATCTTTGATCTGGTCCCTTAAAGACCGGATTTCTTTTTGCTTTTCTTTTATCCGGTTCTCGTCCGGCTTGTTCTGGATCCAGAGGTCCTTCAACTCGCCCTTGATTTGAAAAAGCGAGCTCCTCAGCGGCGACACCTTTTCAATCACTTTTTCCCGGAGCACCTGGATTTCAGACACTTGATTTTCAGAGAGCTTTAACTTGGAAAGCAGGTCGGGACTGAAAGGCCCCATCCAACCGGCCCTGTCCGAATCTCCGGCAAAAGCAGTGCCGGCCATTAAAAATACTGCCGAGATGATGAGAGCCAGACCCGTTTTCTTCATTATTCCCGTCAAAACCTTTCTTTTCATGCTTTTTGCATATGGTACGTGCATGACTCATGCCACTGATATACAGATGGAATATACGTTTGAATTTATTACATATTCTTTCATGCGGCCGAAAACGGCCCCGGGCAGGGGCCGGAAAGAATTGTCGAGCCTTCCGGGGCTGACTTTTAGAAAATATGTGTGATTTTAATTGGTTCTGTTGATTTTGAGAATTGTTTTTTGGTTCGACAATATTGTCGAACTATGATACTCACATTTTCGGTCGGGACGGCCGGATGTGAAATGAGGGATTTGATGAAAAGAGTTCTTTTTGCAATCGCGTGGATTCTGATTGTCGTCTGTTCCGACTGGGCCCAGGCCCAATCGCCGCGCGGAAGTATGAGATATGACAACCCGGCCCTGAGCTCCCGTGATCTGAATTTGCAGGACCTCAACTTATCCGAGGAGCAGACCACTTCTATCCGGAGGATAAAGAACGCTTACGTGAACAGAATGGTCCAGAAGAAAACGGAACTGGCGGGCAAACAGATAGAATTCAAGCAGCTTGTAGCCGATCCGAACACGAGCGAGGAGGCGATCAGGGCCAAAGGCAGGGAAATAGAATCTATAAACGGCCAGATCATACGCGATATGATCAGCTATGAGGTCGAAATCAGGAGAATCCTCACTCCTGAACAGCTCCGCCTCTGGTGCAGGTCACTGGAGAATTCGAGCAGGTACCCTGTCAGGCACCAATGAGCGTTCTCGTGTGGATCGGAAAATGAGATTTTTAGATGGAGCAATTAAAGGCACTTACCCGGGAGTTCAGACGTAAACTTTCAAAACCCTTCCTGCAGCCGCTCGCGTTATTCCTGGTTTGCATTCTTTTTGTTTCACTCATACTTGTTACGGGTTTAATGGACCTGAGAAGGCTTGATAAGACCCTGGTCAGTTCCATGGAGAACCGGGCTATCGAGATCGTAAACTTTGTCCAGAAGGAAGCCCAGGACAATTATTCCAGTTTGATGAAACTCTACAGGGAGGAGAGCGAAGGCGCGCTGTCCCTGCTGAGCAACGAACCTTTCCTTATTCAGGAAACATTCATCAACAGTTTTGTTGTCGCAGTCAGGAAATTTGAGAAAGAGCCGGCCCTGGGTCGCGACCACGCGGAAATGGAGGCGATCCTTGCCCGCAACGGAATCTGGTTTTTCTCAGTTCTCGACAGCAGGGGCAAAATCATTTTCCAGAACAGGGAAATGCCGCACAACCTGCTGAAGAGGGCCAATCCCGTCATAGTCGGGGAGCGGGAGATCCTGATCGACCTTTTCAGCCCCCTGAAAAAAAATGAATCAACGGGTTTTATCGCCCTGCGAAGGTCCGCTGCGAACGGGACAATAGTCGCCGCCCTGGATGAGGAGGGATATGAGTATTGGGGCAAGCGCATTGCGATTCAGAAGGCAATAGATAATGCGTCGACGGGAGAGATTTCCTTCATCCGGGTAATGAGCCCGGACGGCAAGGTCTTCGGGAGCGCGGGAGAAGCGCCGCCCGTTTCACTTTCGGGAGGACTGCCGGGGAAGTCACAGGTGATCAGCCGCAAGATCAACTTCAAGGACAGCGATATCCAGGAAATAAAGGTGCCCTTCGTACTCGACAATAAAATCGAAGGCATCGGCCAGGTGGGGCTCAACCGGGAAAAGACCGACCAGATATTATCGAAGAACAGCCTGCACATGATTATCTCCATGGCCCTTATAGTCCTGACCGGAATCCTGGCAATCCTGTTCATTTACCAGAACCAGAGCAGGCATATGGCAAGGCTTGAAGAGCTCCGTAACCGGCTCCAGCAATCTGAGCGGCTCTCATCGCTCGGCCAGCTGGCGGCGGGGGTCGCCCACGAAATCCGCAATCCCCTCAATGCGATAAGCATGGCTACCCAGAGGCTTCAGAGGGATTTTGCGCCCCCCGACCCGGAGAAAGTCGCCAAGTTCAAAAATATGACCTCGGTCATAAGAGACGAGGTCCGAAGGCTAAACGGCATAATCGAAGAGTTTCTCGCTTTCTCCCGGACCCAGCGCCTGGAATTGAGGAATTACCCGATAGAAGACGTCCTGCGGAAACTGATCAGCCTGATCGAGGAAGAAGCCCGTGCCAGGGGCATCTCCATAATTTCAAACCTGGACGGACAAAACCTGCTGGTCCCGATGGATGTCGACAAGCTCCAGCAGGCCCTCCTGAATATCCTGAAGAATGCGATGGAATCCATCGCGGGGAACGGGGAGATCACGATAAACGTGGAAAAGAGCGCCGGGTCGGTCAACCTTAAAATGAGCGATACGGGAGCCGGACTGAGGCCGGAAGACCTGGAAAAAATATTCAATCCCGAATACACAACCAAGGAAAAGGGGCTGGGCCTGGGACTGCCGATAGCGCATGAGATAATCCGCGGACATAACGGAATAATTAAAGTTGAAAGCAGGGTCGGGGCGGGCACGACATTCAGCATAGTGCTGCCGCTCGCATTATGATTTCAAAGAGGTGAAATGAAACCGCTTAGTATTCATATCATTGAAGACGGGCAATCCCAGAGGGAGATGCTCCTGGATTTCCTTGCCGGCGAGGGGCATACGGTATCAGCTTCCAGTTCCGGGGAAACCGGCGTGGAAGCTGTTCGCAGGAGCCATTTCGACGTCATCCTGCTTGACTTCAAGATGCCGGGGATGAACGGCCTGGAAGTCCTGGAAGCAGTCAAGGCCATCAACCCCGAAATCGACGTGATCATGATGACGGCCTTCGGGACAATCGAGACTGCGGTCGCCGCCATGAAGGCGGGGGCTGTCGATTATGTCACAAAACCAATTGATCTTGAAGACCTGCTCATTCACCTGCGACGCATTTCCGAGCGCCGGATCCTGATGAGAGAGAACGAGGTCCTGCGCGGCCAGTTGAGAGAGAAAGGCATAACCTCGGACCGGATCATTTATCGCAGCAGGGTCATGGAAGACATGGTAAATATGGCCGGCCGGGTTGCCGCAAGCCGCTCGACCGTGCTCATCCAGGGCGAGAGCGGCACCGGGAAGGAACTCCTGGCGAGGCTCATTCACAACCTGAGCCCGCGTTCGGAGCGGCCCATAATTACAGTCAACTGCGGCGCGATCCACGAAAACCTGCTGGAGAGCGAACTGTTCGGCCACGAAAAAGGGGCCTTTACCGGCGCGGTAAAAAGGCGCATCGGGCGCTTTGAAGAGGCGGAAGGAGGGAGCCTCTTCCTGGACGAGATAGGCGAAATGTCCCTGCCGCTCCAGGTGAAGCTTTTGAGGTTCCTGCAGGAGCGCGAATTCCAGCGGCTCGGCGGCAACGAAAACATCAAGTCGGATGTGCGCATAATCAGCGCCACAAACCGCGACCTGGAGGCGCGCGTCCGGGAGGGCGCGTTCCGCGAAGACCTGTTCTACAGGCTCAACGTTGTCACCATGTCGATACCGCCTTTGCGGGACAGGAAGGACGACATACCTCCGCTGATCGATTTTTTTCTGAAGAAATTTTCATCCGAAAACGGCAAGGAGAAGTCGATCAGCCGGGAGGCCCGGGACCTTCTGATGAAATACGATTATCCCGGTAACGTGCGCGAGCTCGAGAATATCCTGGAGAGGTCAATCGTTATTTCCAGGGACGGGATTATCTCCGTCGACGACCTTCCTTTCCGGGACGGCAACGGCGGGGGTGAAAAGAAGCTGGACGGCAAAATGAAGGATTCGATTGAGGCGCTGGAATCGCAGATGATCCGCGATGCAATGCAGCAGTCGGGCAATAACCAGTCCAAAGCCGCCGACCTGCTCGGAATCAGCGAGCGCATGCTGCGCTACAAGCTTAAAAAATACAATCTCAAGCAGTGAAGGATGTCTCTGTAATATTTCGGATTTCTACATTTGTGTGTTTACTTTGATGCCTTTTTATTTTATTAAGCTACAACAATTTACCAAGCAAAATCGACGGATCCGGCATGCAGAACAAGGAACGGAAACTCGAATCTCTCATCAACATAGGGATAGAAATCAACCAGATCAAGGACCTCGATATCCTGATGGAGAAGATCCTGGGAGAGGCCCGGAGATTCGTAAATGCAGATGCCGGATCTATCTACATCCGCGAAAAGAACGATCTCAAATTCAGCTACACGCAAAACGCCGCTTTGCAGAAGAAACTCCCCGAAGGGGCCAAACTCATTTACTCAAGATTCACTATCCCCATTGACACCAACAGCATCGCCGGGTACGCCGCGTCAACGGGAGAGACTCTCAATATTGAAGATGTCTATAAGCTGGACGGCAAGGTGCCTTACAAGTTCAGCCGCAGTTTCGATGAACAGAGCGGTTACAGGACCACTTCTATTCTGACCATGCCGTTGAAAACAATGAGGAACGATATTTTGGGCGTCCTGCAGATCATCAATGCCCAGGACGAAAATCGCCGGATCGTGCCATTCTCAAAATTCGACGAAAAAGGAATGCACCATTTCGCGGGGATCGCGTCAATGGCCCTGGAAAGGGCCCAACTGACCAGGGGCATCCTCCTGCAGATGATTCGCATGGCCGAAATGCGGGACCCCAAGGAAACGGGCGCCCATGTCAACAGGGTGGCAAGTTATGCCGATGAGATATACCAGGAATGGGCGCGCCGGAGGAATATCCCCTCCCGGGAAATCGATGTGAAGCGGGACATATTGAGGATGGCCGCCATGCTGCACGATGTCGGCAAGGTTGCCATATCCGACACGATATTGAAAAAACCGGACCGGCTCACCGCTGAGGAGTTTGACGCCATGAAGGAGCACACCATCCACGGCGCCCGGCTTTTCCTGGACCAGAATTCCGATTTTGCCGAAGCGGCTTCAGAAGTGGCCCTGACCCATCATGAGCGCTGGGACGGCAAGGGTTATCCCGGCTATGATGCAATCGGGGGATGCTGCCCCAAGAAAGGGGATCAAATACCGTTATTCGGCAGGATTGTCGCAATAGCCGATGTTTACGATGCCCTGGTGACACGCAGGTGCTACAAGGATGCCTGGGATGACGAAAAGGCGTTCGGGATTTTGAGGGAAGAGGCGGGAAATCAGTTTGACCCCGAGCTGGTTGAGATATTCTTTGCGTGCGCCGAATCGATAAGGGCTATCAAGGCCCGTTACCCGGATACCGATACCGGCTCATCCTGCACCTGAATACTACAGGAACCTGAAAACCCTCTGCCGTAACGATTCAATCCTGCCTTTGCTTTCCGCAAGATAGTAGGTCTTTATTTCCCTGTTCTTCTTGTCAAAGGTCCTGGACAGGATCAGGATTTCCGAATCAACCATGAATTTCAGCGCATTGGTGTAATTGGAAGTGGAAAGCGATTCCGCCCTTGCCACTTCGCCTTTCTTGTACATCCTTGTGCCGAGCTGCTGGACCTTGCGGAGGAACTCCCTCTCGATCTTCGGCTCTTTTTTGAGGTACGAGCACCCGCGGATGACAACCCAGTAAGATTCGATGTAGTTGTGAATGAGGCCGGCAAAGGGCCTGAGCCTGGTGCGCCCCCGGCCCCTGATCTCGATGCAGTTCTCGCCCTCCAGGTCAAGGTCCTTGATCATCCCCTGTTCGTGCATGTAGGTAAGCACGGCGTTTACTTCCTCCAGGTCGTCTCTCTTTTCCTCGAATATGAATTCGTTGCGGAAGAGCCGCTTCAGGAATTTATAGTCTTCCATGATCCTGTACAGGGCTATGGAATCTTCGCTATGCGCCAGGATGGATGTGGCGATGAAGGACAGCGGGATGAAAAAGTGCAGCACGTTGTTCTTGTAGTATTCCAGGTTGAGCCTTTTATTTTCCTCAATGGAATATATTATTTCCGCGACTTCTTCCGCCTTGTCCTCTTCCTCTATTCCCATTTTTGAAACAAGGCCGGAAGACTCAAAGAGGTACAGGGCATCCGCTATGGCCTTATCCTTATTGCCGAAAGTGGAGGAAAACTGGACTTTCTGGAAATGCAGGAAATCATAGAAAACGTTGAAGATCATCATCAGGTCGTTATGTGAAATTCCCCTGTGATAGTGGCACAGCAGGCAGGCCGCGATCAACGAGAACGGGGTGACAACGGAGACCTTGTTGATCTCGGCAACTATTTCGTACCCGATCTTCCGGTAAAAGCTGCGTCTTTCGTCCAGGCTCATGTCCTCAAACGGCTTTTCAATTGAGGAAAGGTACGATTTGAGGAATATCGGTTCTCCCGCGTTCACATAGACCCTGCCGTACCTTTTCCTGAGGATGCTGCTGTTGCGCAGGACAGTCCC
>JBDKTK010000413.1:0-5915 GCA_039680225.1 Syntrophaceae bacterium | reverse complement strand
CTCTGACTGCCAAATGTGAAGTCTTCGTAAAAGATGCCGTGTACAAGGAAATTTTTTATACCCAGGAACTTAGACACTATGCCGGATTATTTGTGCAATTCAGTGAAACTCTGGACAATGCCACACTGGAGAAAATCAAGGGCTTGGTATCCTACGCGAAAACCATGACGCAAATTCCCGATAATATATTGGGATACATTCACGCATACCCTGGAGTACGCAATCAATTACGTTTGGCCGCTCTGCAAACCAGAAAAGATATAGATCCCCGGCTCATCGAATTCTTTTCAAAACACCCCTTTTTCTCCAAGCCTTTCGAACCGATGAAGGCCATCCGAGACCTCAAGAGATTCGAGAAAAAGGAATAACCCGGATGGAGCTGCTCATTCTGTATGTTTTCATGATCGCGTTTGTATTTCTGTATTGGGGCAGATTCATCCGTCTGAGGACAAGGATACTGTTGTGTTTTGTGTTGGTGGTTATAATTGCCGGTGTATGCAGTTATCTGTCTAAACCTGGGTATTGAATGGAGCAGTCAGCCTTAAAAGGCAAGGCCGCTTCGACAGGCTCAGCGACCGGTTTATTTTATCTGAATTATTTTAATTGAGATTTCACAAGTCGGGGGTCGCCGGCTGCCAGGGCGAGCGCCCTGATCGCGCTTTTTTCCTTGTCCTTTATCTCCAGCATCAGGTCGAAATCAAAGGGCCGGGACTCCTTGATGAATGCCAGGAAGGCTTTTTTGTCGAGGCCGGAAGCGTGCGCGCCCCGGCGGTTGTCATGCGCCTGGGTGCTGTAATCGACAATGGGGATTCCGTCCCTTTTCCTCCAGGTGCGTGCGGCCAGCGCGAGGGCCTCGGACGTCGATTCTCCCGAGCAGTTGAGCTCGTGGTGGAACCGGTCGAAGACGACAGGCACCCCCGTTCTCCTGCTGACCTCCAGGCATTCCCGGAAAGAGTAGTTCCTGTCGTCGTTTTCGATTACGAGCCTTCTCCGGACAGCCGGGTCCAGCAGTCCCCAGCGCTTCACGAACCTCTCCAGGCTCGCCGGCCTGTCGGAGTAGACTCCCCCCACATGGACCTGGACCTTGGCCGAAGCATCCGTCCCCAGCAGGTCCAGCAGATCGCAGTGATAGGCGAGTTCCCGGACGCTGCGCTCAAAGATCTCCTCTTCGAGCGAATTTATCAAAGTGAACTGGTCGGGGTGCATGGAGACCCTGATCCCGCGCTCCCTGATTAACCTGCCCACTTCCGAGAATTCCTCCCGGAAGCGGCCCTGCCAGTCAAACCTGCAGACCGGGTGCGAGGCGAAGGGGACGAATCCGGAATGGATCCGGAAAAAAAGGATGCCGCGGCCAATGTTGAATTCGAGGGTGCGGCGCAGGCACTCCAGGTTGCTTGCCACCGTTTCCACCAGGCGCTCTTCCGAATAAGACCTGAGCCGGAAAGTCCGGTTGCGGCATTCCAGGGTCGTGTTTATGCAGGGGTAGCCTATTTTCAAGCGCGGAGCCTCAGTTAAGAATTGTTCAAGACTGCCATGCCCGGGTATTTAATCCCCTGAAATCCTTGATATTAAAGGACTTCCTCGAAATCGCGGGGGAATAATCCTGCTTGAATTATACCAGATTCAATGTTAAAGATCGCCCCTGAGTTCACGGATGGGAGATTTCCATGAGAAGAAAAGCCCTTTTCTGTATCGTCTTTTTGTTGCTTACCTGCGTCTCGGCCATGTCGGCGGACGTAAAAACGGATATTAAAAAAGTCGCAGTCCTGCCGTTCTCCGTCCACAGCGGGGAAAATATTGATTACGTGCAGAAGGGCGTCTGGGACATGCTCATTACCAGGATCGGGGTGAGCGGGAAGATAGACGTCCTCGGCCGCCATGCCGTTCTGGAAGCGCTGGGCGGCTCGAAGGGCGACATTACCCAGGATCAGGCGCTCTCATTCGGAAAGAAAATGAACGTTGATTACGTTGTCTGGGGGAGCATAACAAAGATAGGCAACAGCGTCAGCCTCGACGGGAAACTCCTGGAGACGGCTTCTTCCAAGGCCCCTGTCGGCGTGTTCGCCCAGAGCCAGGGACTCGACGACGTCATTTCCAAGGTGAACGATTTCGCCAAGCGGGTCGATACCCACATCCTGGGACAAGTCCCCTCAACTTTCGACCAGCAAGTGACGGCCGCGGCGCCGGCCGCCGCACCCGCTGCATCGCCCCTGCCCGCAACGGCAAACCTGCCGGCCGGGGCCATTCCGGGCAAGAGGGACCCCGATGCCCGCGAAGTGTTTAGAAGCGGCAAGGGTACCTACACTTCGCTGATAAACCCTGATTTCATAGTAACGGGCCAGGACCGCAGGGGATTCTGGATGAGCCCCAAATACGATATGGAGTTCAAGGGCATGGCGATCGCCGATGTCGACGGGGACGGCCTTAATGAAATCGTGACCATAGATAACAAGACAATCCGCATCTACCGCAAAAAGGGCCCGGAGATCAAGCTTGTGTACCCGAGCATGGTCGGGAAGGCCGCAAATACTTACCTGACCGTTGATCTTGCCGACGTCAACGGCAACGGGATAAAGGAAATATTTGTGACCTGCTACACGGGGACAATGCTCAACTCATTCGTGCTGGAGTTTAATCCAAAAGACAAAAAATTCCATAAGATCGCCGCCGACCTCAAGGTGTTTTTCCGGGTGATAGAGAACTCTTCCGGGACGATGCTGATCGGACAGACAATGGGTATGGAAAAGCCGTTCATGAACCCCATCCATGAATACATCTGGGAGGACGGCAAGTACAAGGAGGGCAGGAAGGTCAAGGCGCCCCTCGGGGCCTCCATTTACGGCATGACCATTGAGAGACTGGATAACAGCTCCGCGGACATGGTAGTCACCCTGGACTCTTTCGATCACCTGCTGACATGCGAGGAAACCGAGCAGTCCCTGGAAAGCCTCCAGAAGCTTTTCGGCAAGAGCGTCTGCTCGAGGACGGACGAAGAGTACGGCGGGAGCAGCAACTTTTTCGATTTCCCCAAACCCTCTTTTGCTTCGATGCCTAACATAGACACCCAGCCGCTCTATTATTTAAATACCCGGATTCTCAGTTACGACACCAATAACGACGGGAAGAGGGAAATAATAGTAGTGAAGAACATGTCCCCCGCCGGACGCGTCCTCGCCAATGTGAAGGAGTTCACCTCCAGCGAGATCCATGACCTTGAATGGGACGGGGCAGGGCTGGTGGAAAACTGGCGGACCCGGAAAATCCAGGGGTACGTGGCCGACTACCAGATCAAGGATATAGACAACGACGGGGACGTCGAGGTGGTCCTGCTGCTGATCACGGGCAAACAGAGCAGGATAGTGACATACAGCCTGCGCCCCCCGAAGCAGCAGCAGCAATAAAGCAGGGCTGCACTGACCGGGAACTCCGAGGCGAATGCCCGGAGAACAAGGGATGAGAGAGCCAGGGGAGGGGCGGCCGAAATTAATCGCAGCTTCCGGCTCGAAATCCTTGACAAAAATGGTAAAAATTAGTTAAAAATACAAATTCTCCAAGGCGGCGTAGCTCAGTTGGTGAGAGCATACGGCTCATATCCGTAGTGTCCGGGGTTCAAGTCCCTGCGCCGCCACCAGAACATAGTCCCAAGGGATTCCATATAGACCAAAACCCGCTGGAAACAGCGGGTTTTTTGTTTAGACATACCCCATGTGAAACTGCCAAGATAACGGGCGATCTCAAATCATGACTTCAATAAATACCAAATACAACCTGTTGAGGGGTCTTCGGAATAAATTAATGAATACTGGATGAAATGGAGCATGCTTGACTGATTGTTTTTCGTCCGCGTGGAATGCGCTAGGGATTCCTGAAAGTCTAAATTGACAGATACCGCCAAAGAATGTAGTTTTCCCGCAACTATTCACCTTGAGGTAATGGAAATGACAAGAATGTTTATTCCGGGTGTCTCTGCTTTTTTGAGAAATGTTGTAATTACGGTTGCTTGCTGCATGCTCATTATTCTCACGTCGGTACTGAATTCCCTGGCAGCCGGAAAGCCGGCATTGCCTCCAATACCCAACAGCATTGGAATTCTCGGTCTCAAGAAAATACCCGTAACAGCAGCCATCCAGCTTGCTCCGGCAAATTACAACACTGTGTATTTTAAAAGCGGATTCACTACCGGTGTAACTTTGCAGGATAAACTGGAAAATTACCTTCAACAGGCTTTTTCTCAGGCCTTTGATGAACTTTATGTTATTCGGAATGTCGCGAGAGACGAGACTGCTGCTGTCATAATCAGGGTCGCTATCCTGAACTCATCTGCATATCGATGGGATTACGCCGACAAGAGCTTCGGCGGTGACAAGTCAGCAATTCAGACGGTCAACATAGAACTGGGGATCGAAGTATCAACCCCGGCAGGTAAAACCCTCTTGAGAGATAAGGTAAGTTCCGGGGACATCAAGAATTATGTTGAATACAAGATCAGCCTGGCGGATGCGATGTTCGGTTCCATTCAGGATAACCTGAAGGCGCAAGAAAGGAAGATGCAGGCAGGCCTGGATGAGCTTGCTCCCGGAGCTCTCATTGCAGCCGTAAGGAACGCCGCTGATAAGGTTTCCGGTTCCCAGGATGTGCGTCAATACGCTGCGACTGTTCCATCAAAGAAATCCGACCCGAAATCATTGACTACGGCTGAACTGACCGCCATAGTGCAGACAGCAATTGCCCAATCGGGCAAAGGGGGGCAGAAAGGCGCCAAAACCGCTCCAGCTAGGAATTCGGAAATATCCGAGTTCAGCATCAGTGATGATCTTAAGGTGATGGGAGAAAACGACGTTGCCGTGATTATCGGAATCGAGGGTTACCAGAACCTGCCCAAGTCTGAATATTCCTACGATGATGCGAAGCTCGTGAAAGATTACTTCAAGGCTCTGGGCATAAAGGAGAGGAACATAGATTTCCTGGCGGATGAGAAGGCGACCAGGTCGGCCATGGAAAAATCTTTAGAAGGCTGGCTCTCAAACAAGACAAAACGCGGCAGCAGGGTTTTCCTGTATTATTCAGGCCACGGGGCCCCTGACCCGGCAACCGGAGAAGCCTTCCTGGTGCCTTACGACGGCGACCCCAATTATCTTTCTATAACGGGCTACCCACTTAAGAGGCTTTATGCAAAGCTGGGTTCACTGAATGCCTCGGAAGTTGTGGTCATACTGGACTCCTGTTTTTCCGGTTCAGGCGGCAGGAGCGTCATTGCGAAAGGTGCGCGACCGCTGGTCATCACTTCCACTAAGATAACCATCCCCCCCAATATGGCCGTGCTCAGCGCGACGCAAGGTGCGCAGATCAGCACATCGTCCACGGAAAGGGGACACGGAATATTGACTTATTATTTCCTGAAGGCAATTAAAGACGGGAAAAGAAATATTTCCGAAATTTATGTTTACCTCAGGCCCGAGGTTGAGGATGAAGCAAAGGCTCTCAATGTTCAGCAGAGTCCAAGCTTGAACCAAAACCCTGAGAAACTTGCGAGTAAGTTCTTTCTAAGAAAATGATTTCCAGGTTTGTGCTCTAATGAAATTTGGATGTACGGTTCCAATTACAGCTCCCCGGAAATAAAAAACGAGCTTTCGGCCGATCCGGCCAGCGAGGCCCAAATTGCATCGATGTGAAATACGAACCGGGCCCAGGCCGCCGGCGGTAAAATCCAGATAATTCTGTGTAAATGGTTCACGAGTCAGGATAAGAAAACCATTCCACAAAATTATCTGCACTCCCTTCATTGCACGCGGGCCGCTGGTACTTTGTTTCCAAGATGCTTTATCAATGTAGTTGCTCTCCTTCGTATCATACCTAATATTGTGCTCGTTATTTGTTTTTTATAATCATCTCTGATAGATTCAGCTGCTGAGACG
>JBDKTK010000412.1:0-5530 GCA_039680225.1 Syntrophaceae bacterium | reverse complement strand
GTCTACTCAGGTCAACTATTTAACCCTCAACTCGTGCAGGCTCTTTCATGATTGCACCTTAAGCAAGCTCATTATCTGTCTTGACAATGGGGAGACCCATAGTGATCGTGAATGGGGTAGCGCCGGTCAGGCTCCCAGATAAAGGCCCGGACCGAAAAGCTGCGGACGGGACTGCGGTAGAGCACAATGTCATTAGGATCTCCGGAGTGATACTGGTTCTGCAGCAGCACTTCATCCAGAACCAGGCGGGTCAGGGTATCGTTGAGCCACCCCGGCGAGGATACGAGGGCGCCCACCATTTCGCTGCCTTTGGCCAGGAACTCGGGCCATTCCAGCTTCATGTCAATCAAACCTTGAAAGTTCCTGCTGAACTGATCCAACTCATGCATAAAACTCAGCCATCCTCCTTTAATTCATCTTTCTGCCAGGCCCCATATTTGCGGACGTGTGTCCAGCAGCGGTATTCGGGATCGTCGGGGTCTGTGGCCAGCGCTTCGGCTTCCCTGAGATACTTTTTCATCACGCCTTTTTGTTTGTACAGCTTGCGGTCGGCGCCGATCGGACAGACTTTGGTGCATATCCCGCAGGGATAGCAGCGCCTGCGGGTCAGCTCCTGCGCCATTTCGGTGCAGGCAATTTTGTCAAGGTCGGCAACGATTTGGTCCTCCCGCGGTTTTATTGCCTTCTTGGGACAGCATTTCGCGCAGGCGCGGCATCTTATGCACAGCTCCTCCGAGATCATCGGAGAGGGTTCCAGCCGGGCGGATGTAAACACCGAAATGAATCGCACGCGCGGGCCGAATTCCGGGGTCAGCAGGTTGTTGCTCATGCCGATTGTCCCCAGACCCGCATATTGGGCGGCTTTCACATGCCCGAACGCGGCGGCCATCCGCTTCTTTAATACTTTCAAACTGCCGTACCCGTCCCGCGTAAAATAGTATGACGGATAGCCCAGGCCGTTGAGGAAGCGGACCAGCCGGAAAGCCATCTGGTCCAACTCTATGTTGCAGGTGTCGTACAGCTCTTTGTGCAAAATCGATGGAGTGGTCTCGACAATGGGCAGAGGCATGCCGATGCCCAGGACAATGACTGTCTGCGTATCCGGAAAGAGGGCCCGGGGGCGGAATTCAGGCGGCACGGACCCCTCTTCATCCCAACGCTCAACCGGAGCGAAGCCGACGAGGTCCGCTCCCTGCTGTTTGCAGAACGCAAAAATACGCTGCTTCAGTTCTCCGGGACCCGCTCCGGGCGGGCCCTTATGTGGTCCCTTTTTCATACCTGCTCCTTCAATAACTAATCAATTTTGTATAGCATTTTATGGGACAAAGGGGAACAAGCTGCAGGCATTCATTTCCCGGCCGCGACACGCTGAAAATAAGAATTGACATGTATGAACATGTGAGCTAGTGTTCACGCGTGAAAGCCAAGAACACCTGCAAGCAGATACACCCGCAAGTCGTCAGTTCAGTTCGCAAGGCAATACCGGACGGGGACCATGAAATCAAGGACCTCGCCCGCTTTTTCAAGGCGTTCGGGGACAGCACCAGGCTGAAGATCCTGATGGCCCTGAGCAAATCCGAAATGTGCGTCTGCGATATCGCAGCCCTGCTCGGGATGCAGCACTCGGCCATATCCCACCAGCTTGCCCTTCTGGACCGGGAGAGACTTGTCAGGCACAGGAGGGAGGGGAAGGTGATTTACTATTCCCTGAACGACTCGCATGTTAATACTCTCCTCTACCAGGGGTTTGAGCACATGAGTGAACCAGGGAAGTAAGTTTTTAATGCACAACCACAACCATCACAACCATAACCACGATCACCATGACTATCATCACAATCATGGTGCGAAAGATCTGACGCTGAAGACGCGGTTCGTCTTCACCATTTTCTTCAACATCCTGATCAGCGCCGCGGAGTTCCTGGGCGGCTTCCTTTCCGGGAGCCTTGCGCTGATATCGGATGCGACCCACAACCTCTCCGACGCGATCGCCCTTATTTTCGGGTACCTGGGAGAGAAAGTCTCCGAGAAGAAGCCGGACCTGGAGTATTCGTTCGGCCTGAGGCGCTTCGAAGTCATAACAGCGGTGGTGAACGCCATTGCCCTCTGGGCTATCGGAATTTTCATAATCTACGAGGCCGTGCTCAGATGGACAAACCCGGTCCAGATCAATCTCAAGCTGATGATCCCCATCGCAGTCATAGGCCTTGCCGGAAATATGGCGTCGATTTTCATCCTGGGCAGGGGGCATAAAAACATGAATGCCCGGGCGGCCTTCCTGCACCTCCTGTACGATGCGATTACGTCGGTCATCGTTATAGGGACAGGAGTTGCCGTGTATTTCACCGGCTCGCTCTGGGTGGACCCCCTCGTCAGCATTATAATTTCAATTTTCATGATCTTCAGTTCGTATGGGATCCTCGCCGAAGCCCTGCGGATATTCCTGCAGATGGCGCCCAAGGGCATCGACACGCAGGATGTCTTCAAGAGCATCCTGGAGACTTCCGGCGCAATAGACGTCCATGGGCTCCACATCTGGTCGGTAAGCTCTTCCGAAGTGTTCCTTTCGTGCCATATCTGCATGGACCAGGGCAGGGGGGTGATGGACAATGACAGGATAATCACCCGGAGAAATACGATGCTGCAGGAGAAATTCGGGATCGCCCACACCACGATCCAGGTGGAGGCGGGCAGGTTCTGCGTCAACGGCAGCAACGGCTGCTGCGATCTGGTCCTTTAAATTGACGAGGTATCAATTGCGGGGTTAATGCATCGCTAAAAATACAGAATTAAATGATCGGCATGTCTTGGAAAAATGAAATTTCCGAATTAATACAAATTTCATCCGGGATATTATTTATTTTTCTTGTCGCGCTTTGCCTGCTTCTTTTCCTTTTCTGTTTTTGACGGCTTCTTTTTCGCTTCTTTATGTGTGTCCCTTGTTTTGGCCATTATTAACCTCCACTTTGATATGCCTGAGTATTTTCCGGTCTGTCAGATACAGCTGTAATTTCATCCAGGGATGCTTAAACGATAAAAAGCCCCCCATCGAGGGGGGCTTTTTAAAGATGAACCTTACTTTTTACAGCTTGCGAACATTCTGCGCAGACGGCCCTTTCGGACCGGCGACGACATCAAAACTGACCCTGTCGCCCTCGGCCAATGATTTGAAGCCCTCTCCCTGAATCGCGGAATGATGCACGAAAACATCCTTGCCGCCGTCCTGTTCAATAAAGCCAAATCCCTTTGAATCGTTAAACCATTTTACTTTTCCCTCTGACATCTTTACCTCTCCTTTGTACTGGGTTCCTTCAAGGAACCATTTTATTACCGAACTATTCGGCTGGCAGTCTGTTTGTGTAAAACAAAAAAACCGCACATCTACCTGGCTTGTGCGGTTTACTTTTCGTAATTTATTAACTACAATCATTGCACTGCACGAGTTAAAATGCAACGTAGCCTATTTTTTCCGGCGCCACAAGCTTTTTTATTATGTATGGAGAAGGAAATGATGAGAAAATCTTCATCAGCCCCAGCCGATGCCCGGTTTTTATTCCCAATGGGCCTTTGCCCTTGAACTTTTCAGATATCCATTTTCCCCGTGACCTGGAAGCCGATGGCAGCGCCGCGGCAGTCCGCCGCATATTGTCCGCCCGAACGGCAAAACTCTGGCCGGGGGGCAAATTGGAAGCGCCCGTTGTATCCATGGGCCCTTCGCTGGAACAGGCGCTGGTGAAAGCCCGGCGCAAGGGGCAAATCCGCTGCGGGTTCGAGGCGGTCCGCGAAAGGCTGGAGAGCGAGAAAAAGGGGATTATGAATGTCCGGGAACGCAGCCCCGCTCCATACGGCAACCGCGTCTCCAGGCTGATCTTATTTTCCGATGACGGGGCCGAGCGCCTCTACCGGCATATCGAGCAACTCCTCCAGGAACACAGCCCCAGGGTGCTGGGTTGCTTCCTGAGCATCGACAGCAGCATCCTGGGCCGGCTTATGGCGGGAGAAGGCAGGCAGATCAAGGTCCTGATGGCGGAGCATAAGGATGCCGTTTCCGAACTGTTGCGTGCGATCACGGCCGGTCCGGACCATGATCTTTAGGTCGGAATAAGGGGACGCCCTCAAAGCCTCATCTGCTTTCGCTCCGGTCCATCAGTGATTTGACAAGAAAACGGTCCAGTTGATCGGCGAAGGCCTGACGGTCTTTCCGGCCGAAAGGCGGCGGGCCGCCCGTCATCAGGCCGCCATTCCGCAGTTCGCTTAACAGGTCGCGCGTAGCGAGCCGGTCTTTGATGTTCTCCTCAGTGTAAAGCATGCCCCGGGGGTTGAGGGCGGTGCCCCCCTTGGCGACGACCCTGTCCGCCAGGGGAATGTCGGCCGTAATCACCAGGTCCCCCGGCGCAGCCAGTTCGACAATGCGGTCATCTGCAACGTCCGGGCCTTCAGGAACAATGAGGCTCGAAACAAACCCGGACGGTTCGTGGCGGAACGGTTTGTTGGCCACGAAGACTACAGGTACGCGCAGGCGCACGGCCGCCCGGATAACGATATCCTTCGCCGCTTTTGGCAAACCGTCCGCATCGACGTAGATCCGCATATTGTCAATTACCATGTCAGTGAGCTCTTCAGGGCCGCAGGATCTCTTTCACCCGGCCGACTATGCCGCCTGCCAGGCGGACCTTGATGCCGTGGGGATGGTGGGGAGATTTTGTGAGAATGTCCTGGACGATGCCTTCTGTAAGCGCACCGCTTCGCTGGTCCTGCTTCTGGACTACCTTCACCCGCAAACCCGGTGAAATGTCGGAACGGTTTTGTGCATTCATGGACTTTTCCTATTCTGCCGCGATATGCCGACAACCTTGCATATTTACTGAAATACATCAATTGAAGAGTTCAGGCGCGGCGGACGTTCGCGGGCTCCACGTAGGGGTGGAGGCAGGCAGGTTTTGCGTGAACGGCAGAAACGGGTGCTGTGACCGGGACGGCCCTTATGAGATTTACCGGCTTGCGGTTTCTTTACTGAAAAGCGCTTCCATCCCCGGCGCCCCGGTTTCCTTGCCGGAATAATAGATATATCCCGTCAGGCGAGGATAGTTGTCCAGGTCCGTATGCAGCAGGTAAGTTGCCCCATATTCTGTTTTTCCCTGCTTCCAGGCCGCCCTGATAACCGGGACATTATCGGAAGTCGCCGATTGGACCGTGGCCTCGCCCGTAATCTTCACACCGTTTATTTTTCTCTCCAGGACCAATTTATGTCCCTTCCTGCTTATGTCCATTTGGCCGGAATACGTTTTCCGGGAATCCGGAAGGCGGCCTATCACGTGATACGAGCCGGCAAGAGAGGATAAAAGGAAGTCCTCCTTCTCCTTGTCCATAACCGGTTGATCTCCCAAGGCGATCACAACCGCCGTCAATACGAACAACAGGGAAAGAAAAGCTGAAACAATTCTTCTCATAAAATATCCTCCCGGATTCAATTCGCACGAGTGAAGGACCCGCCCCGGCGGCGGATGATGTCCGTCAGTTCGGGTTTACG
>JBDKTK010000411.1:0-5685 GCA_039680225.1 Syntrophaceae bacterium | reverse complement strand
CACAATCACCAAAGACATCCATAGCCGGTGGAAGAGCAAATCACGCAACTGTCAAAAACTCCTTTCCTTTCTTTCAGTCCCAAAAGCTGGTTTTGCAGGCAAGTACAGCAATTGTTATGAAAAACAGCGAAGCTATGACTTCTCTTCCTGTCATGGAAAAATAATTTTCCTTTGAATTCAATCCTGCCGGGGGAATTGCGGTTACCCGCAACGGTGCAGTAGAGGGCATTCTCGGGAAGTCGCTGCGGGCACTATATACACCATCTCCGAGTCATTTTACATCTCCTGATTTCATCCTGCATTGAATTTTTCATTTTCCTGATACCGGAATGGACAACAGGATACACGTAAATAAATGTTAATCCTCTTCATGGCAGATTAAAAGGCATCCAATATGAACTCATGATTGTAATCACTGTTCAATTGTAAATTAATTTATCCCGGATTTTGACACGTATCAATTCTTAACAATATATCCATTGAAACCCGATGGGATCTGGCTCATAAGAATGTTCCATTGCAAGAGGCCTTAAATGCGGGATGGCGTTACTTCTTAAATGACATCTATGACGGACAACTCTGAAAGAAAGGCGAATGAAAGAACTAATTACAACAATTGTGCAGTCTCTTGTAGACAAACCGGAACAGGTTAATGTGAATGAGATTAACGGTGAACAAACAGTGATATTCGAATTGCGGGTTGCAAAGGAAGATATGGGAAAAGTAATAGGCAAAAAGGGCGCCATCGCAAATGCCATGAGAATAATTCTGAATGCCGTTTCGGCAAAGAGCAATAAACGAAGCACCCTTGAATTTATAGATTAGAATTTAACCGCGATAGCGAAGGGGGTATCAGCTGCAATCCATATCCTGAACGCATCTACCTCCCCTTTATCCATAATTCAGGCATTCAGAGCATTCTTATCCTCTTGATTATCCTTTACTATTTAACTATCTTTTCACTCAGGCAGCAGCATGGAAGTTACTTTTCCTGTAATAAGGGGTGCTGAAGTGACTGCATCTGCAAAAAAGCCATCGCACAGGATAAGGGAAGACATCCGATTTTTTTTCAGTCACTTAACCGGAAGAATATACGGCCGGCTGAGATACTCGCAGCGACGCGTTTCCAGTGGATACCCGTACTACAGGCACTCACTGCCGGTGCGCATCATGCATTGGAGCAATGCGCTGTTCCTCGCCATCCTCTTTATGAGCGGGCTCAATATCTTCAACGCCCACCCGGCCCTCTACTGGGGCAAATCGTCGTATCGGGGCGTCCCTCCCGTGCTGGAGATGGGCAGCCGGGAAAACGATAAAGGGGAATTATCCGGCATCACCCGCATCCTGGGCCGGGACTTCAAAACAACCGGATTCCTGGGCGCATCCCGGGGGCCCACGGGGGAATTGACCCGCCGGGGCTTCCCGTCCTGGCTCACGATTCCCGACGAGCAGTGGCTTGCCATGGCGCGGCGCTGGCATTTCTTTTTCGCCTGGCTGCTCGTTATAAACGGCATCGCGTTTGTGGCCTACTCCGCCGCGAGCAGGCATTTGGGCCGCGATCTCTTTCCAGGGCGCCGGGAATGGCGCACCATACCCGAATCGATCATCGAACACCTGCTCCTGCGCAATCCCACGGGGGAGGAGGCCAGGCGCTATAACATCCTGCAAAAGCTGGCCTACCTGGGGGTGATCTTTTTCATTCTGCCCCTGATAATCCTGATGGGCCTCGGCATGTCGCCGGCGCTGAACTCATTGTACCCCGGCTGGGTTGATATTTTTGCCGGACGGCAATCGATCAGGACCATCCATTTCATTCTGGCCGGGGCGCTGGTGCTGTTCTTTGCAATTCACATATTTGAAGTAATCGTCAGCGGTTTCCGGAACAACCTCCGCTCGATGATCACAGGGTATTACAGGGTAGAAACGGAGGAGGAAAATGAGTGAAGGAAAACTCACCCGGCGCGGTATTTTGAAACGGCTCTTTGCGGGCGCAGGCATCCTGACACTGGGCGGCTGCGAAAAGCTTTCGGAAAGCAAGTGGTTCCCCAAGGCGCTGGGGTTGGGGGAGAAGGCCACGTTTCAGGCCCAAAGGCTGGTCATGCCGCGCAAAGCCATGGCGCAGGAATTCCCCGCAGGCGATCTGTCCCCCTTTTTCCGCAGCAACGGGACAGCCCTGCCGAACAACCCGGCATATAAGAAACTGGCGGAAAACGGGTTTGCGGACTATCGCCTGGAGATCGGCGGACTTGTCGAACGACCCCTGGCCCTTTCGCTCGCGGAAATCCGGGGCCTTCCCAGCCGCACCCAGATAACCCGGCATGACTGCGTCGAAGGGTGGAGCGCCATCGGCAAGTGGAAGGGAGCGCGCCTCGGCGCGCTGCTTGAAGCAGTTCAACTCAAGCTGAATGCCCGCTATATTGTTTTCCACTGCGCCGACCCGATGGAAGACGACCCCCGGTCCCTGTATTACGAGAGCATCGATCTCGAAGACGCCTTCCACCCCCAGACAATCCTCGCTTACGATCTGAACGACGGGCCGTTGCCGGTCAAGAACGGCGCCCCGCTCCGTTTGCGCCTGGAACGGCAGCTCGGCTACAAGATGGCGAAATATGTCATGGGCATCGAAGCCGTGGAAGATTTCAGCAGGATGGCCGGCGGTAAAGGCGGCTACTGGGAGGACCAGGGATACGAGTGGTACGCCGGAATTTAAAAGTCATGATACGATTTCGGGGGCCGGCGCAAGCAGATCGTCCCAGCATTTTTTGTATGCTGAAGCCAGGTCTTCCCTTTCAGGATAGAAAAAAAGCGCCTCCTGCAGTCTTTTTAAAAGCGAACTCAGGTGAAAGCTGCCTTGTGCGCCGGGTTTACCGCGCCTGACCGTCACCTCAGTTTCATTCCACTGGTGATACAAGCATCCATGATCGATTAAATAAAGGGCGCGATCGATTTCATATTTCATTTGCGCATGGTACCTTTTTCGGAAGCAATGAAACACTTCCTTCATGAGATTTTCTTTTTCCGGATCATCCAGAGCGGATTGATTGATGATATCAAGATGGCCATAAGCCAGTCGACAATGGGGTAAAGTGATTCCCTCTTTCAACAATTTCGGGTCTATCTCAAAGATCAATTGGGTATTGCGCTCATCATGAGATCTATAATTGTAATTCCTCGTTAATCTCCTGATGAACAACGGATCTTCCAACTGAACGATTTTCCCGAGCAGCGAGATCTCCGCCAAAAGAAGGGTATCAAAAAATTGTGTCGCCCCCCAGCAGGTGATCTTCTTCAACATGGAGGTCCTGAAGACCCCCAGCATGGCATTGCACATTCCAAGTTCCCATATAACATGCCGGAACCTCTCTGCGGGATTCTCATCAAAGGCGCTGAGCCCGTCATTGGCGATTCCCAGGTAATTGGAATCAGCATCCATGACTTTTGATCGCGTGAAAACCAATGCTATAGAAGGGTCGCACAAGAGATCGCACAAGCAACTGCTCATAAACGATTTCTCCCGCAAGTCGTCATGTGAAGCAAACATGAAAAAAGGCGATTCCGAAAGGCCCAATACCGCAAGGAAGTTGGTCAGCATTCCCATATTTTCATCAAAACGATGATAATGAATTCGTGAATCCCTGCCCTGATAATATAAACAGATGTCCCGGGTCCGGTCTGTGGAGCAGTTATCTGAAATTATGAGTTCAAAATTTTCGAAGTCCTGAACGAGGATCGATTCAATCGCCTGCGCTATATATTTTTCACCGTTGAACACGGGGAGGCCAACTGATAAAAGGGCAGAGGATTTTTTAAAAGGGCGGGCTATTTTGTTCTGAGCGTTTTTCAAACTCTCCAAGGTATTGCGGATTCCCTCATCAGGCTGAATTTCCAGAGACCTTTCCAGCACGGGAACAGCTTTATCCGGACTTCCCGTTTCCATGTGAATCGATGCAAGCTGATCCAATCTTTCATGATCGAGCGGCGCGAGCTCAAGATATTTTTCAAGAAAATATAACGCCCTCTCCAAGTCCTTCGAATTGACATACAGGTCCACAAGATTGACTAGGACATCTGAATTGTTTTTATTCAGTTTAAAAGCCTTCAGCAAGAAGACCTCCGCCGCAAGGGCGTCTCCCTGCAGATAAGCGACTGTGCCAAGATTATTGATTGCCTCGTAATTGAGAGGGGCCGCACGGACGATTTGCTCAAATAGGGCCCGCGCCTTTTTCAGCTCCCCTGATGCAACGAACGCTTCACCCCGGGCCATCTCTTCTTTATAATCATTCATTTCATCACCCGAATGCCTGTACCCTGTTTTTTTCCGGAAATTCTTCCGGCTTTTTCAATGCAGAAAACATGCCGGATCCAGCACGCCACACCCCCATACCCTGATTCTCAGTACCTTAATGAAAACAAATCCTTAATTCACAAAGGTTTGTAAAACCCCCGGCATTCAATCCGACAGGGAATTTGTCTGAACATGTTAAATTTGCCTCCCGGCAAAAAATACCCCAAGAGCGCGGCTTCGACAGGCGCATCGCCCGCCGCTCCGAAGTATTCCCCCTCGACTGCACGAAGGCGTTTGATATGGGGATCGGGCTGGTAAAACAGGCTTCCCGGCAGTCCGGCTCATCGTGAAGCAAGCCTTTCAAGTTCGGTAACCACGCGGTCAAGCTCTTCCACAACCGGCGTTTCATGGCCTTCCCGGAAAGAGGAGACGAGCGCCCGGTAATACCAGAGGGTGCCTTCCCTGCCCCCGGTGAAGCGGCCCCATAACGCTTCCCCGATGTTCCGGTAATCTTTCAATATGCACTGCGCGTTCTGAAGCTTATCGGCGGAGGAAACCAGGCGCACCGACGGCGATGCATTTCTTATATGGGCGATGTATGCCTCTTTTCTTTCGCGCCAGGGCGGCTTGGGAGAGACATCCGTATCCGTGCAGCCTTCAACTATTTCCATGACCCTGTCGCCGAACAGCTTCCGGATTTCTTCCCTGACCTCCTCAACCAGCCTGCCACCCGGGTCTTCAACAGCATCGTGGAGCAAAGCGGCAATCGCCTCATCCTCGCCGGCGCCGTATTCCAGCGCAATTCCGGCAACCGAAAGCAGATGGGATATGTACGGGATGTGCGTCCCCTTGCGTTTCTGTTTTTTATGGTGCCGGGCCGCATACATGACAGCCCTTTCAAAACGATCGGAGAGAATCATTTGAGCTCCTGATGGTGACTGATTATTTATCCTGGCGAAAGCCGATTCTGCATACTACGCCCCGGTTTCAAAAATCAATATGGATAAATCCGGAAACTCCCTATAATATACAGCACTGCCGAACACATTTTCAGCAGGGAACAACATTGATGACAGAGAAGACCGATCCAAAGGACCTGACCGGCCCGCACCGGTTCAGCATGGAGGGCTGGATCAGCTGCGCGCCTTTCGAGCGCCTGCTGCACATGGAAATACTCGAAGCGGCCGGCGGCAAATCCGTTTTAACAATGCCTTTCCTCCTTGATCTGGCGCAGGGCGCCGGGCTTATGCACGGAGGCGCGCTGGTGAGCCTTGCCGATACCGCGGTCGCCATGGCAATAAAAAGCATGGTGGCGGAGAAAAGCCATTTCGCGACGGTTTCACTGGAAGTGAAATTTCTCGCTCCCGTGAAGAAGGGAATTGTTACCTCCAGGGCCGAGA
>JBDKTK010000410.1:0-2177 GCA_039680225.1 Syntrophaceae bacterium | reverse complement strand
CTCTTCCCGAAGCTCATCGCCTTGCCCCCGCCCATCTGCATCTGGCGCATGAAAAAGATCCAGACGCCGATCAGGAGGAGCATGGGGAACCAGCTGATGAGGATGGTCATGTACCAGGGGTTGTCCTCTTCGGGCTTCGCCACGATGTCCACGTTATGCTCGCGAAGGATGCGGATCATGTCCGAATCCCTGGGCATGAAGGTCTTGAAGGCTTTGCCGTCGGTGTAGGTGCCGAGGATATGATCGCCCTGGATGGTCACCTGGGCGACTTCCCCCTTCTGCACGGAAGTCAGGAACTGGCTGTACGTGGCCTCCATGTTCGACCGCGGGGGCTGGCGAAACATGTTGAAGAGAAGGATGACCATAAGGCTGATCACCAGCCAGAGTGCAAGATTCTTGTAAAACGGGTTCAAGAGAAAAGCCTCCTTGACAGGTAGTATTGTGAAGAAGAGACGTTTTGAGGGCAATGCACCGGCCCAGCCCTGTCTCGACTCGTCATGCGGCAACGAACAATAGCACGCCAAACATATAGTATAGCATACTCGCGGATGAAATGAACTGTATATCAAATTACGACCGCCGGGAAAAGCGGCAAACGCACCAAGTTCAACCGGAAAAGGCGGCGGGACTCTCCTGTTTTGCCTTCCCTGCCGGTTTCCAACGGGCGGCCGTGCGGACTAAACTTGCCTGCTGTCCCATCCTGCCTGGAGTACGGCAGAGCCCTTTCGCCTGCAATGGTTCCTGGACGCAAAAAAGAAAAAGCACGCCGCGGTGGCGGTGAAGAATGCGGCGGACAAAAGGCCCGTGCTGAATCACGCCTCCCGGAGCGGCATTCCCGCGGACGGCGAACCGACCATCATGTACAATCAGATCAGATGCAGGCGTTGCAGCCTCCCCATGCCGGCCCTGCGTTTCGACGGGAACGACTTCGTAAACGATTGCTCCGGTGGCCGTGAACGCCACACCCACGCCCAACCCCATTGTCGTGGAGCGCAGGGGAAAAGGAGCCGGCCTCCGGAAAAGCCCGCTCCCGACCGTGCCGCCTGACAGGCCCGCAGGCCGGGGAACGCCGGGATGCTCCTGCCGGCGACCTTGTTCAAGTTGCCAGAAAGGCTTGCGTAACAGCGCGTTCCACAGCGCTTGCGATGCAAATATAACGCCGATTTTCTGCATGTCTACGCCCTGCTCGGCAGAGGGGCAAAAGCGTTCTCTCGAACGGCGGTTGCGCGGCATCGTGTTTGCACACCGGAAGAACACGATCTCTGGGGAAAGTCAAAGCGGGTTGCGGCCCCTTCGGGCCGGGGGCAACCCTCAATGGAGAAGTGCAGGGGGGATGCGGTGGCTAAAGGTTCGTGCGAAATATCAACCGTCGCCCGATCTCGATTTGAAAAAGCTGACTGCAAGTTCGCTCATCATTTCCCCCAGTATGTTCCTGACGTTTTCGGGCGCTGTCACGGCGGTTCCGTGGCCCAGCACTTCCTCTGTGTAAATGGACGGGTTGTCGAAGTTCCCCGCATCGCAACGGATGTGATAGACGACCGGATAGTCTTCGCCGATCACCCAGACCCGGAATGTGATGTTGCCGATTTCCTTTTCCCTGGAAATCACCAGGTTCATCAGCGTATCGGGATCCCTGATCAGGTCTTGATATGGAATCTCCTTGAAATAAGCTTTGTACCTGCTCCTGATGAGATCGAGAAGCTCCTTCTGCCGGAGGCCGATCTTCTCGGCATCGCCCAGGAGCGAGAGTGCGATGACGCCGAAGCTGCGAATTTCACTGAATTCGCGATAGAGCTGCCTCGACTCCGATTCCGTCAGTCCACCCTGTTCCCGTGTCTGCGCGGGAGCGGGCGTCGGGGCGGCGACTGCGAGGACGAATACCAACGAGGCGAGTAGCAGGGCTCTCATGTTCACACCTCACCAGGGAAATAGTTCCGGCCGATCCCCCCGGAAAAATGCACGTGCATTCCGGGATCAATAAGGGAATCGGCAGGATCTTCATAACCCCTTAAGATATTTTCATCCCGAATGATGGGAGCGCCCCGCCGATGTCAGCCGATTCCTCTGACGGCCGTCAAAGAAATAATAAGTATTGAATGGGGTAAGATAAAGCGTCTGGGATCGAGAAGTCGGAATAAACCGGTGTATCGGCCCGAGCGTCAGATCTTTTCCTTGAG
>JBDKTK010000409.1:0-3532 GCA_039680225.1 Syntrophaceae bacterium | reverse complement strand
AGGGGGGGGTACTTTTTGCTTCCGGGCCCCCGGGCCTTTTTGCGCGGCCCGCTCCTTTCGGAGAGCCACCTCACCCAGTCGGGCCACCAGGAACCCGGGACCTCGTCGCTCTTCTCCAGCCATTCGTCGGGCGGAAGCCCGGGGACCGTGTCGCTTATCCGGCACATTTTTTTCGAGTATCCGGAAGGTGGGTTGACGATACCCGTTATATGGCCCTCATTCGGGACAGCGACGCGCACAGGGCAATTTACGAGAGAGGAGGTTTTGTAGACGCTTTTCCAGGGGCTGATGTGGTCCTGTTCCGGGGCCACGACATAGAGCGGCTTGTTTATGGATGAGAGCCCGACGCGGCGGCCGCCGACCAGCAGGCTGCCTCCGGCCAGGCTGTTGCCCAGGTAGAATTCGCGCAGATAGAAAGAGGCCATTGCCTGCGGGAGCCTTGTCCCGTCGCTGTTCCAGAAAAAGACATCCGATTTGGGGGGAGATCCCCCGTACAGATAATTCTGGATGAACGAGGGCCACAGGAGGCTCTGGGGTCTCAGCAGGCGAAAAGCGGAATTGATGAATTTCGAATCCAGGTATCCGTCCCGTTCCGTCATGAACTCCAGGAACCGGAAGGACCTTTCGGAAATGAATACCCCGATTTCCCCGGGATCGGAAAAATCCGCGAGGCTCGAGAAAAGCGTCCAGTCCGCAACCGGAGGGGACTCTTTTTCCGCGTTTCCCGGCCCGCCCGCGCAGCCGAGGTAACACGCAAGCGCCGTGCCGCCTATGCAGTACCCGGCGGCATGGACCTGCCGCGCCCGGCTTATTTCTTTTGCGGCCCGGACGGCCTTATCTATGACCCGGAAAAGGTAATCTTCAACAGAAGTCTGGCGCATGTCCGCACCGGGGTTCCTCCAGCTTATCATGAACACATTGAAGCCGCTCTCGACAAGGTGCCTCACGAGGCTGGCCTGTTCGTTCAAGTCGAGGATGGAGTACTTGTTGATCCAGGGGGGGATGAGCAAAACCGGGGTCGAAAGGACTGTTTTGCCCGCGGGGTCATATTGCAGCAATTCGATCAATTCGTTGCGGAACACAACGGAGCCGGCCGTTGTCGCGATATTTTCGCCCGGCCGGAAAGCGTTGATATCGGCTATCCGGGGGAGCAGTTCCCCGTCCCTGTAATCGGCCAGGGCATTCAATGCCCCTTTCTGCAGGGATTCTCCCCCGCTTTCGATAAAGAGCTGCACGGCCCGGGGGTTTGTCCAGAAAAAATTAGCGGGGGCAAGCGCATGAATGAACTGGTCCATCCAGAACACGGCCCGCGACCTGGCTAGTTCCGGTGAGGGGGGCATTTCCTCGATCAGGCAGCGCAGCCAGCGGCTCACCGAGGAATACCTTTTCTTTGCGGATTGCGAAGCTATCTTTACCTGCTTGAGCAGGGCCTCCTTTTCGCCCGGTACGGGGGCGGGTTTGTCCGAAACAGGCAGGGAAGGCGCGGGCGCTGCCGTCTGGGCGATCCTGTCCTTTTCTATTTCCTCCAGTTCCCCTATAAGGCTGTTGAGCTTTTCATTAAAGAGATCTCTCTCCTTCACCATCCAATAATTATGGACCTGGGAAAAAGTCGAGATTATTTCAAACGGGTCGGGATGGATTCCCTGCATCATGAATAAGCGGATCCTCTCATGGCTGCTTTTAACGCGATCGGGTCATCTATGAACTTCACCACTTCGGCTATCCTGGCGTTCTCGTTGAGCAGGTCCAGCGGCAACTGCACCTTGAAGTTTTCTTCTATGAAGACCTGCAGGTTCACTGCCGCCATGGAGTCCCAATCGGGAATTTTCCCCAGGGTAGTTTCCCCGTCAAGCTCCAAACCGTCCAGATCGGGGAATATATCAAAGATACCCTGGATGATTTTATTCAATGTGCCTGTTGCGGTAGTCATTTTACCTCCCATTTCGAAATTCTTAAATCCTTAGAAGATTGGCCCCCCAGGACAGGCCGCCTCCGAAGGCGGCTGTGACGACAAGGTCTCCTTCCGCGGCGGCCTTTTCCGACAGGGCCTCATCCAGTGCGATAAGGACGGAGGCCCCGGCCGTATTGCCGTAGCGGTGCAGGTTCACATAAAAGGAGTCCCGGGGCATATTAAGGACATCGGCAATTTTGTAAATTATATTAATATTGGCTTGGTGGCAGATGAAACATTTCACGTCCCCGAGGGAAACACCTGCTTCCCGGACCAGTTCCAGGATTATCTCGGGCCCTTTTTCAACTGCAAAATCAAAGACGTCGGGCCCTTTCATCCGGAAATAAGCGGAACGGGGACTGGGCATTTTGTCAAACGGCAGCTGGGTGCCGCCGCCGGGAACGCAGATCTTGTCCCTTCCGGAGCCGTTCGTGGCCAGCCGGGAATTGATGACCCCGCGCCCGGTATCCGGGACGGCCCGGAAAAGCACCGCCGCCGCCCCGTCGCCGAAATAAGGGTAAGTGCTGAAGTCCTTATTGTTGAGTATCCTTGAATAAACCTCGGAAGCAATGAGCAGCACGGTCCGGCAGGAGCCTGCACGGATCAGGGAATCCGCAACGGCAATCCCGAAAGTCCCCCCGGAGCATACTGAATTAATGTCGAAGGCAAAGGCCCGGTTGGCCCCGATCAGGTCCTGCACCCTGGTGGCCGTCGCCGGCTGGATCCTGTCCGGGGAAGATGTGGCTACAATGATGCCGTCGATTTCGCCGGCCGGGCAGCCGGCCTTTTCCAGGCAATCGAGGGCGGCCTTGATGGCCAGGTCCGAAGTGCATTGCCCCTCTGCGGCGTAATGCCTCTCATAGACCCCTGTCTTCTCCCCGATCAGCCTGCGGGCTTCCGGGGAGAACTGGACCATGTCCTCGTTTTTCAGGACATATTCCGGAAGATATTTTCCTGTCGAGGCAATTACTGCATGGTCCATAGAAAGCGCTCCATTTTTAAATGTTACTTAAGATCGGAAGTTATTTCAAAAAAAATTGAAAGAGCAATTCAAGCATCAATTTTTAATCAGGGGCGGGCGTTTTACTCTCTGATTCCAGGCCATCACCCTGGGTAAATACCCCATTTCCGTTGAAAATGGGAGACTTTTTAATCCGGTGTTCCGGAGACGGGCATCTGAAAAACGAAATTTTATCATCGGGGTGAAACGGGCCTGAGTTCCTTTCTGCGCGCGGTTGGCTGCCTGGAGCAGGGCGTCAGGACAACTAAGGAATTTATCAGCCTGAAATAAGGAAAAGACCGATTGTCTATTTACCGCAAAGCCTTCATATTTTCGAAAACATACCTTTTCAGACCGGGGATTCCCGCTTGCAAAAAAGGTCCGATCGACAAAAAAATAGAAATGAAATGGGTTGATTGAAAAGGACCTGTTATGGCCAGGGATAGATTTGACGACTTTCCGGAAATTCTTGCCCGCCCCTTTGCCGCGATCGGCAGGAGCGCGACCGGCTGGGTGAACAACCTGGGCGCTTCGGCCATATTCCTCTTCCTGGCACTGGCCGGGATCTTCCGGCCCAAGCA
>JBDKTK010000408.1:0-2346 GCA_039680225.1 Syntrophaceae bacterium | reverse complement strand
GCCTGCCCTCGAAGTCTTTTAACCGGGACGCGGACGCACGGTCACTATTGGCTTAAATAATCGAGGATGATCTGCACCTGGGCTTTCACTCCGTTGCCCAGAATACTCTCATCAAAGGTGAACCTGGGATTGTGGTTTGTCGCGCCGGGGCCCGTGCCGAGCAGGGTCATGCACTCCGGGGCAAGCTCCTTGTAGCGGGCGAAGTCCTCGCTGCCGTTATGGCGGGTGGCGTCAAATACCTGATCGGCGCCAAGGACCTTGATTGCGCTTGCCTTCGCCAGGGCCGTAAGCGCCGGGTCGTTCTCAACGACCGGGCAGTCCACGATGTAATTGAGCTCGTACGTGGCGCCATTGGCCCTGGTGATCATATCAATAATAGTCTTTACCCGTTCCGCCACGAGCTTGCGCGTGGCTTCGGTGATTGTCCGGACTGTAGCAGCAAGTTCCGCCGTGTCGGGAATGACATTCGCGGCGCTCCCGGCGTGGAATTTACCGACAGTGACAACCGCCGGTTCGCCGGGCTCGACATTGCGAGCGACAATGGTCTGCAGGGCCATTACGATCTGAGCGCCGGTAACCACAGGGTCAATGCCCAGGTGGGGCTGGGAGCCATGCGAGCCTTTGCCGTTGATGGTCAGGTATATGGTATCGGATGCGGTTGATGCGGCCCCTGGAAGGACGCCTATTTTGCCTTTCGGAAAGTTAGAGAAGACGTGCATGCCGAAAAAAGCGTCCACGTTCCTGAGAGCGCCGGAATCGATTATTTGCCGGGCCCCGCCCGGGTGCTTTTCTTCCGCATGCTGAAAAATGAAGTAAACCGTGCCGGCAAAATCCTGCTGCATTCCGGACAGGGCCGCCGCTGTTCCGAGGAGCATGGCGGTATGTGCGTCATGTCCGCAGGCGTGGCTCACTCCATTTACTTTTGAAGCAAAGGGCAGACCGGTCTCTTCCGCCACCGGCAAGGCGTCCATATCTGCACGGAAGGCCACTGTCCTGCCCGGTTTGGCGCCGTGCAGGACACCCAGGACGCTGGTCGGGGTCGGCCGCCTCACCTCGATATTTCCGAGGCCGCTCAAAATATCAGCAACATAAGCTGATGTGTTTATTTCCTGGAAAGAAAGCTCCGGATTCTGGTGAAAATGGCGCCGCCATTCTATTACCTTGTCGAAAGGGACATCCTGTATCCAGGATGGATCGGGATGTGGATCTGCTGTGTCCGGCATGAAAGCATGCTCCTCAAGTAATTTTAACAGGATTGCCGAAAACATCGGCAACTCAGACGGCCCCTATATACCAGATGGGTTTGGAAGGCGACACAAGAATTTTATTCAATGCTGCTCATTGGGTCGTCATGGGCAGTGAGCCTTTCCCTCCCGATCTCCTGCTTAAACCAGGGCCGTCATGACCTCGCAGACCGAGCCGCGGATCACCGCATGGGCCCGGGTATCAAGAGGGGTCTCTTCCCGGTTCACGATTATGAGCGAGGCCCCTGAATCGACTGCTTCAACGGGAACAGAAGCTGCCGGATAGACGACAAGCGAAGAACCGAGGACAATGCAGAGGTCGCAGGCCCGGGCATGCTGCAAGGCAGCCGCCATCTTGTCCCGGGGCATGGCCTGGCCGAAGGAAATCGTCTCCGGTTTCAGCACCCCCGCGCAATCGCCGCAGGCCGGATCGGCGTCTCCATTTTTCAGCCGCTCTTCAATTGCCCCCCGTTCGTACCTCCTTCCGCAGGAAAGGCAGGACACCGAGAAGGCCGTCCCGTGCACCTCGATTATCTTTTTCGGCGAGTTGCCGGCCTTGTGGTGGAGGCGATCGATGTTCTGGGTGACAATGGCCCGCAGCCTGCCCCGGTCTTCCAACGATTTGATCGCCAGGTGGGCGGCATTGGGAAGGGCATCTTTCATAGCCGCGAACATTTCCGAACTCATCTTCCAATATTTTACACGTGCCTGCCGATCGGAAACGATCCTGTCAAAATAAAAATCCGACGGGTCGTACTTTGTCCAGACGCCCCCGGGGCTGCGGAAATCCGGGATACCCGATTCCGTGCTCAGCCCGGCTCCGGAAAAGACCAGGACCTGTTTTGCCTTGTCCAGCAGCTGTTTACCTTTTACCAGTAACTCGTTCATGGTTTGCATATGAAGAAGGCGCTTTTCCGGATATTAATCCTGGGCCCGAAACTCCACTGCGCCCCTTATCTCCAGGTCCTTTGCCATTTTAAAATGGGACATGAATTCCAGGACCGGCCTGTCGTCTTCGTCATAGACTACGGCTTTGCCGTGCCAGTTCCTTCCCTCCCGGCTGACAATCTCGGCCCTGGCGGTAACAACCCCTTTCTTCACG